>NZ_JBHVKN010000190.1:0-9976 GCF_042798075.1 Nocardioides sp. NPDC057772 | reverse complement strand
CCGCGATGCCCGCGCAGAAGGCCGAAGCCCGGGCGCAGGAAGACGGCCTGGACACCTACGCGGCCGCCAACCTGGTCACCTACCTGCACGAGCAGGCCGAGGCCACCAACATCCTCCCCTCGGACACCAACATCGTCGTCGAGCGGTTCCGCGACGAGCTGGGCGACTGGCGGCTGGTCGTCCACTCCCCCTACGGCCGCCCGGTCCACGCGCCCTGGGCGCTCGCGATCAACGCCCGGATCCGCGAGCGCTACGGGGTCGACGGGCAGGCGATCGACAGCGACGACGGCATCGTGATCCGACTGCCCGACACCGATGCCGAGGCCCCGACCGGGGAGATCATCGTCTTCGAGCCCGACGAGATCGAGGACCTGGTCACCACCGAGGTCGGCGGGTCGGCGCTCTTCGCCAGCCGGTTCCGCGAGTGCGCGGCGCGAGCGCTGCTCCTCCCGCGCCGTGATCCTGGCCGCCGCTCGCCGTTGTGGCAGCAGCGCCAGCGCTCGGCCGCACTCCTCGAGGTCGCTTCGCAATACCCGAGCTTCCCGATCATCCTCGAGGCCGTCCGCGAGTGCCTCCGCGACGTCTACGACCTCCCCTCGCTCGTCGGTCTCCTCCAGCGCATCGAGCGCCGCGAGATCTCGATCGTCGACGTCGCCACGCCGACCCCCTCTCCCTACGCCCAGTCGCTCCTGTTCGGCTACGTCGCCCAGTTCCTCTACGAGGGTGACTCCCCCCTCGCCGAGCGCCGCGCCGCCGCGCTCACCCTCGACCAGGGTCTCCTCGCCGAGCTCCTGGGCCGAGCCGAGCTCCGCGAGCTCCTCGACCCCGAGGTCCTGGCCGAGGTCGAGTCCGAGCTCCAGCGGCTCGCTCCCGGCCGTCGCGCCCGAGGGGCCGAGGGCATCACCGACCTCGTCCGCACCATCGGTCCGCTGACCCTCGACGAGATCGTCGCTCGGACCACCCCCGCCGAGTGGTCGGCCACGTCGGCCGAGGCGTCAGCTTCGTCGGGCGACACGTCATCGACTGACATCTCGGCCGACGGCAGTGACGCCTCGGCCGTCCAGGCTGACGCTTCGGCCGACCGGGGTGACGTCTCGGCGATGCTGGAAGACCTGGCCACGGCTCGGCGGGTCGTCGAGGTGCGCGTCGCCGGGGAGGCTCGGTGGGCGGTGGTCGAGGATGTGGCCAGGCTCAGGGACGGGCTGGGGGTGGCGGTCCCCCCAGGCGTACCGTCCGCGTTCACCGAGCCCGTCGAGGATCCGGTCGGCGACCTGGTCTCGCGCTACGCGCGTTCGCACGGGCCGTTCACGGCCGCGGACGTGGCGGCGCGCCTGGGACTGGGCGAGGCGGTGGTCCGGCACGCGCTGGCGCGGCTCTCGGCACGCGGGCGGGTGCTCGACGGCGAGTTCCGGCCGGGCGGGAGCGGGCTGGAGTGGTGTGACGCCGACGTGCTCCGGATGCTGCGCCGGCGCTCCCTGGCCCGGCTGCGCAAGGAGGTCGAGCCCGTCGAGCCGGCCGCGCTGGGCAGGTTCCTCCCGGCGTGGCAGAAGACATCCGTACGCAAGGGCGCGCTGCGCGGGGTCGACGGAGTGCTGAGCGTCGTCGACCAGCTCGCCGGCTGCCCGGTCCCGGCGAGCGCGCTGGAGAGCCTGATCCTGCCGGCGCGGGTGGTCGACTACGAGCCGGCCTTCCTCGACGAGCTGACCGCGGGCGGCGAGGTGCTCTGGGCCGGCCACGGCACCCTGCCCGGCACCGACGGCTGGGTCTCGCTGCACCCGGCCGACACCGCCGAGCTGACTCTGCCGCCGCCGACCGAGATGCCACCGGGGCCGCTGGCCGAGCGGCTCCTCGAAGCCCTGGAGCCGGGCGGCGCCTGGTTCTTCCACCAGCTCGCCCGGACGGTGACGACCGATGACGAGAAGACACCCAGCGACGCCGATCTGAGCGCGGCGCTGTGGGAGCTGGTCTGGTCGGGACGGGTCAGCAACGACACGCTGCTGCCGCTGCGGGCGCTGACCCGCTCGGGCACGCCTTCGCATCGCTCCCGGCGACCGCCGCCCCGAGCTCGCGGCGGCCGCTACACCGGGGGCGCGCGGATGCCGACCCGGGCCAGCCTCCCCGAGACGGCGGGACGGTGGACGATCCTGCCCGAGCCCGACCCCGATCCGACCAAGCGCGCCCACGCGGCCGCCGAGCGGCTGCTGGACCGCCACGGCGTGGTCACTCGCGGTTCGGTGCAGTCCGAGCGCACGCCCGGAGGGTTCGCCGCCGTCTACAAGGTGCTGAGCGCCTTCGAGGAGTCCGGACGGGCGAGACGGGGCTACTTCGTCGAGGGCCTGGGTGCTGCCCAGTTCGGCACCGCTGGGTCGGTCGACCGGCTGCGTACGTTCTCCCGGGTCGACCCCTCCGACAAGCCGGTCGCCCTCGCGCTCGCCGCGACCGACCCCGCCAACCCCTACGGCGCTGCCCTCCCCTGGCCGGTCTCGGAGGAGGGCCACCGGCCCGGCCGCAAGGCAGGCGCGATCGTGGTGCTGGTCGACGGCGAGCTGGCGCTGTACGTCGAGCGCGGCGGCCGCACGCTGCTGACCTGGTCGGAGGACCCCAACCTGCTCGAGCCCGCCGCCGAGGCACTCGCCGACGCCGTCCGCCGGGGCGCGCTGGGGCGACTGACGGTCGAGAAGGCCGACGGCGCCCCGCTGCTCGGGTCCGGCGAGACCCCGCTGCGGCAGGCGCTGCAGTACGCCGGCTTCATCGCCACCCCGCGCGGCCTGCGCCTGACCTCGTCGAGCAGGTGAGGACGTGCCCGAAGGCGACGCCGTGCTCCGCACCGCCCGTGCCCTCGACCGGGGGCTGGCGGGACAGGTGCTGACGCGTACGGACTTTCGGGTGCCGCAGCTGGCCACGGCCGATCTCTCCGGCGGCACGGTCCTCGGCACGGTGACCCACGGGAAGCACCTGCTGACCCGGATCGACCACCGCACCGGCGAGTGGACGCTGCACACCCACCTGAAGATGGAGGGCTCCTGGCGGGTCCTCGAAGCGGGGCGGCGCTGGCCGAAACCCGGGTTCCAGGCCCGGGTGGTGCTCCGCAGCGAGCGGATCGAGGCGGTCGGGTTCCTGCTCGGTATCGTCGAGCTGGTCCCGCGCGAGCAGGAGGAGGGGCTGGTCGCCCACCTCGGCCCCGACATCCTCGCCGACGACTGGGACCCCGACACGGCTCTCGAACGCCTCCGCCGCCGGCCGGACCGCCCGCTCTTCGAGGCGCTGCGCGACCAGACCGACCTCGCCGGGATCGGCACCATCTACGCCGCAGAGGCGTGCTTCATCGCCGGGATCAGCCCGCTGCGTACGGTGGCGGACGCCGGCGACAGGCTGCCCCGGATCGTCCAGCGCGCCCGTGACCTGATGCAGGCCGACTGGTCACGGTCTCGCCAGATGTGGGTCTACGGCCGCCGGGCCTGCCGGCGCTGTGGCGGCACCGTCACCGTGGCCAGGGTCGGACCGCCCGGCAAGGAGCGCCCGGCCTACTACTGCGCGAGGTGCCAGGCTTAGCGTCCGCGCAGGAGCCGCATCCGGATCTGGGCGATCCGGACCCGGGTGTCACGCATGTGGCGGGCGACGTGAGCGCGTTCACCTGGAGCGACCGAGGTGAACTCGTCGCGAAGGATGTTCAGTGTCTCCTCCAGCCCGAAGAGCTCGGCCTCGAGCAGGTCGGGGGAATCCGAGTCTCCCTCGCCCCGCGGCGCCGGGAGCGTCAGATCTGGAAGCTCGTTCTCGACAGCCATGCGCATTGCACCATCTCCCCATGACATGCGCGGGCCCGTCGTGGGCCCACATCACCAAGGAGACGGCAGCGTCCCGGTTGAGACACTGGCGAGGAAATCTCCCCCAGATTGGGGAGAATCAGGCAGCGGCGGCGTCGGCAGCGGCGCGAACGGGCATCCGCAGAATGGTGGCCTCTTCGAGGGCGACCGCGTCGGAGACGTCGCGGAGCACGTCGGAGAGAGCCACGTCGAGGGCGCTGCAGAGCGAGGCGAGGAGTTCGGAGGAGGCTTCCTTCTGGCCGCGCTCGACCTCGGAGATGTAGCCGAGGCTGACACGCGCCTCTGCGGAGACCTCGCGCAGGGTCATCCCACGCTCGAGCCGCTGGGCACGAAGCACCTCGCCGAGAAGTCGACGGAAGAGCACCATTGCGGTCAGCCTCCTACAGGTCACAAGTCACCGACATCTGGGTGACGTCTGGCTCCAACGCTACCTGACCCTTCGATGTTCCCGCCGAAGTAGTCCGAGTAGTTCATCAACAGCGAACAAACACGTATCACGCTGGATCTCCGCACGCGAGCCCGACAGCCCAAGTTGCGTCGTTGTTTCACCGTGCGGACCGGAAACGCCCAGAAATACCGTCCCCACGGGCTTTCCTTCCTGCTCCTCGGGGCCTGCGACCCCGGTGGTCGCAAGCCCGTACGTCGATCCCGACCGCTCGCGGGCGCCCGCGGCCATCGCCGCCGCGCACTCCGCCGAGACCACCCCGACGGTCTCGATCACCGAGACGGGAACGCCCAGCAGGAGATGCTTCAGCTCGGTCGCGTACGTCACGAAACCCCCGCGATACGTCTTCGACGCACCCGGCGGGTCGGTGAGCATGGCGGCCAGGCGGCCGGCGGTCAGCGACTCGGCCGTCGCCAGGGTCGCGCCGGCCTCCCGGAGAGCGGCGTGGAGCTCCTCGACCTGTTCCATGGACCCGACAGTAGCGGCCTCAGCCCACCGACCGGCCCAAGACCTGCACCTCGGCCATGTTGAGCTCGGTCGGTGTCGACGAGAAGAGCCAGACGCGGACGTACCTGCCGTGGGCCAGCAGCTCGATGCTCGTCGGGCGTCCGGCCTGGTCGGCCTCGAAGTGGGAGGTCACCGCGGGGTCGGCCAGCGCCTCGGCCAGGGTCGCCGGGAACGGGGAGTCGGAGACGAGCACGTAGTAGCCGCGCACCCGCTCGGCACAGCAGTCGACCCGGTTGTAGATCCTGACCTTCTCGAGGTCGTAGGACTCCCCGAGGTCGACCTGCCACCACGGCTGTGCCTCACGTCCCGAGGTGGTGCTGAAGTCGTAGACGCTGCCGTTGACCGCCTTGGCCGCGCCGTAGGCCGAGGACCAGTCCGAGACCTGGGTGGCCGCCTTCCCCTCCGAGACGTTGCGCAGCGGCGGCAGGCCCAGCCAGTCGTCGTGCTCGGCGGCGACGTCCTCGAGGAACGCGTCCAGCACCCCGTCGCCAATCATGACCAGACCCTCGACCCGGTTCTTGCCGGGCTCGGATCGGACCTGCGACGCCTCCTCGGCCAGGTCTTCCATGCGCGACCGTGCCGCCGCAGCGGCATCCGCGTCGGCACGACGCACCGCGTCGAGCACGTCGAGCGCCGCGTCCATCGCGTCCGCCCACAGGTCGGTGGCCTGGAGGTGACGGTCGGCATCGGCGACGAAGCCCTCCTCGACACCGGCCCGGATGGTCTCGGGCGTGGACGCCATCAGCCGCGCCGTCGGCCGTAGGGCGCGGACCGCACGCTGCGGCTGGGTCTCCCACTGCCGCCAGAACGCGGCGGTGCGCTCCGCCAGCTGGGGCGACTGCGGCAGCCACAGGTCGGGCCCGAACGTCGGCGCGGCGTGATTGAGGTCGACGAACATCTCCACCGCCTCGGTCACCCGCGGGTCGCCGCCGGCCAGGTCACGAGCCGCCTGCTGCGCGGAGGTCGCCCGGTTCCAGCCGAGGTCGTTCCAGGCGAAGTCCATCATCGTGAAGACGACGAGCTTGCTGGCGTACGCCTGGTTCATCGGGTTGGAGACGATGCCGGCGAGATGCCCGGAGAGCCCCGCCTCGCGGTGAGCGTACGGGCCGAGCAGGAGCCGTCCGGCGGTCTGACCGAAGTCGTTGACCGGGTAGTTGTCCCAGACGAACACCTTGCGTCCGAAGAGCTCGCGGGCGGCCGAGGCCTGGTCGACGGAGATGCTCGGCGGCACCACGTCGGTGCCGGTCCACATCACCACGACCTCGGGCACGAGGTGCTCGCGCCAGGCCTGCTTGTAGGGCGTCTCGGTGAGGTCGCCGTACTGCGTCGGCACGGTCTGCAGCGGCCGCACCCCCTCGTGCGTCTCCACGAACGAGGTCTGCAGCCAGCTCAGCAGCTCGGCCTGGGCGCGGCCGACGGTGGCCTGGGTCGCCTGGCCGTACGCCGCGGTGTCGTCCGCGCAGCTGAACGAGAGCGCGATGTCGTCGAGCGGCAGCGAGAAGTCCCGCACCCCGATGTCGTACATCGCCTGGAACTTCTCCGCCAGCGCCGCCCGGTCGCTCGCGCCGGTGTAGCAGATGGTGTTGCCGGGCGAAAGAGCAAACGTGAACCGGACGTGGTTCGCGGTGGCGGTCTCGACCAGCTCGCGCAGCTCGGCGAGCTTGTCGGCCGGGTACGGTTCGCGCCATCGCTCACGGTGGTAGGGATCGTCCTTCGGCGCGTAGACGTAGGTGTTGGCCTTGATCCGGCCGTAGAACCGCAGCTGGTCGACTCGCTCGGCGTGGGTCCACGGCTTGCCGTAGAAGCCCTCGATGCTTCCGCGCAGGGGCATCCGCGGCGCGTCGCTCACCTCGGCGCCGGCGATCCGCCAGCCGTCGTCGGTGGCGACGAAGAGCTGCCGCAGCGTCTGCGCGGCGTAGAACTGGCCGGTGGTGTCGTGGCCGGCCAGCGTCACCGTGCCGACCCCGGTCGTCGACGCGTCTGCCAGCACCGCATAGCCCTCGGCGACCTCGGGAACCTCGACATCCCCGAGCCCGTCGCGTACGTCACCACGGTCCGCCGAGCCGAGCAGCACCGTCAGCGGCGCAGTGCCCGTGGCCTCTGCGACCAGGTCCAGACGCGTCACCCCGTGCTCGCGGAACAGCCGGCCGACCAGCTCCTGGGCGGGGGCGTCGGTATCGTCACCGACGACCAGCTCGATCCGCTCGGGGATCGGCAGGTCGGCACCGGCCCGGGTCATCGAGCGTGGCGTCGGTGAGACGGTCGGCAGCGGTTGGGCCCCCGCGCTCACCGGCCCCGAGCCGGCCCTGGCCGCACCCGGCGGCACGACGGCCGCGGTGGCGACCAGCGCCGCCGCGGCGGCGACGCAGGCGGTGATGACAACGGTCTTCCTGGAACGCTCACGCATGGCAATCTCCCTCGCGACAAGACTCGCTAGGGAGGTTAACCGATTTAGCAAGGCGCCCGAGCAAATTGTTCCGGGCACCGGTTCGGCGCAACAACCTCCGCCGAGTCGGCCCGTCAAGACGAGCCGACTCGGCGGGAGGTGGGGCTAGCCGGCGTTGCGGGTGAGCCCGACGATGACCGGGTCGTGGTCGGAGGAGCGGAACGGCGAGTCGGTGTGCAGGTCGAGGCCGGTGTAGTTGTAGCGGCTGTACTCCAGCAGCAGCGACTCCCCCGAGTTGATCGACCAGATGTCGGAGCCGGTGAAGCGGCGCTGGGCGTGCCGGTTGAGCAGCACGTGGTCGAGCGAGCCGGACAGACCCGAGAAGGAGTAGCTGTACTCGTCGTTGCCGCTGAGGGTCTCGGAGTCGGCGAAGCCCGCCCGGTAGAGGACCTGCATCGGATCCTCCTGGGTGTAGGAGTTGAAGTCACCGGCGAGCGCGACGTCGGTGACGCCCGTCTCGGACCGGATCGAGGAGACCCACGAGACCAGCGCGGTGGCCTGGCGGACCCGCGACTCGTTGGAGGCGCCCTGGCCGTCGCCGGTGTCGCCGTCGCCCGGCCACGGACCGGGCGAGCCCTTCGACTTGAAGTGGTTGACGACGAAGAGGAACGGGGCCCCGCCGTCGGCGGGCTTGAAGATCTGACCGACCGGCTCCCGGGCGTTGCCGAAGGCCTGGTCGTCGCCGCTCTGGTCACCCAGCGCGCGGGACTCGCCGATGCGGCGTACGGCCGAGCGCTTGTAGATGATCGCGTTGGTGATCACGTCGGCGCCGGAGGCGTCGGGCAGCTCGGCCGAGGACGGGTTGGCCGTCCAGACCTTGCGGCCGGCGGCCGCGTTGAGCGCGGCGACCAGCGAGTTGGTCGCCTCGTCGGGGGTCTCGCCGAGGCGGGCGGAGTTCTCGATCTCCATCAGACCGACGACGTCGGCGCCGAGCGCGTTGATCGCGGAGACGATCTTGGCCTGCTGGCGAGCGAAGTCGGCCGGGTCCCAGGCGCCGCGCTGGTTGCAGCCGCCGCTGACGTTGTTGCCGTCGCCGGCGCGGTCCTTGTAGGCGGTGCAGCCACCGTCGCCGACGTTGTCGTCGTCGGCGTCCCCGAGCGTGGTGAAGTAGTTGAGCACGTTGAAAGAGGCGATCTTCACGTCGGCGTGGCGGCCGATCTTGCGCTCGTCGGGGGGCGTCGCTGCGTACGGCACCGAAGTCGGCCGGCCACGACGCCGGGTCAGCGGTGGCGACCTGGGTGGGCTGGAGGCGGTAGGTGGGCGCCGAGGGCGAGCCGCCCTGGGACAGGATCACCGGGCCGCGGAAGTCGACGGAGGCGCCGACCACGACGGGCGAGGTGTTGGAGACGTAAGGGATGGTGCGGCTGGTGGGCGGGCGCAGCGTGGTCGAGGAGCCGTCGTCGAGCACGATCCCGCGAGCGGCGTTGTCGGCCTTCACCGCCGCGGCTTCGTCGGACCCGGGACGGGCCACCTCGGTCGGCTGGATCAGCGGACGGTCGCCGTGGGCGAGACCGAGCTCGCCGAAGTTCTCGACACCGTAGGTGTTGCTCACCGTGACATCACCCTGAGGAGCGAAGAGCATCCCCTCCAGCGACTCCTTCTGCGCGTCGGTCGCCGGCCACTGCGAGACGACCGGCTCGATGGTGCCGGTGCCGTCGGTGACGATGCCGGCAGCGGCGGGCACCGACACCTGAGTCAGACCGGCGTACTCGGTCACCTCACCGGTCACCGTCACAGCGTCACCCGGCTTGACGGTGACCGGGCCTGCCGAGCGGGGCTGGTAGACGAAGAGCGCGTCGGAGGCGTCGTGGGATCCGAGGTCGAGCGACCCGCCCGTGCCGGGGGTCTGCAGGTAGAACCCGAAGAACCCGCCCGAAGGGTAGGCCGCGGTGACGACCCCGCTGGTGGTGACGGTCCGGCCGGCCAGCGGACTGGTGGTGCCCGTGCCCTGGATGTCGGCGATCGCGACGGGATCGGTCGTCGTGGTGGCGCGCGCGGTCGGGATGGCGACCGCACCGATGCCGGCGACGGCGGCCGTCAGGCCGACCACCGAACCGAGCACCTGGCGTGCTGAGAACATGGATGACTCCCCGCGTGTGGAAGGTTGAGGGCGATGGCGGTCTGCCCGATTCAGCACCGACCGAAACGCGACAATAACGCCGCGTACGCCTTCTTCGCGGGGATCTTCGATGAACGTCCGGTAACGGAGTTACAACTACCCGAAATTGGAGATCTAGGAGGACCGGAGGGACGCGCGCTGCTTCCACACGCCCTGGAAGAACTGGAAGCCGGACCACATCGTCAGAGCCACCGCCACCGCGAGGCAGATCTGGAAGGCGTAGAAGAGCAGCTCCCACACCAGGGCGTCGCCGAAGGCGCCGCCGTGGGCCGAACCGTGCGGCAGCGGCAGCAGCAGGCCGCCGAGCGCGACCGCCTGGACGGTGGTCTTGATCTTGCCGAGCTGGTCGGCCGCGATCACGATCTTCTTCAGCACCGAGAGCCGCAGCAGCGTGACGCTCCACTCACGCAGCAGCACGATGACGGTGACCCACCACCAGATGTCGCCGACGATCGAGAGACCGATGAAGGCCATCCCGGTGACCGCCTTGTCGGCGATCGGGTCGGCGATCTTGCCGAAGTCGGTGATCAGGTTGTGCTTGCGGGCCAGGTCGCCGTCGATCTTGTCGGTGATCATCGCCAGCGCGAAGATCGCGAAGGCGACCCAGCGCAGCGTCGGGTTGTCGCCGCCGTCGG
>NZ_JBHVKN010000189.1:0-9991 GCF_042798075.1 Nocardioides sp. NPDC057772 | reverse complement strand
GGGCCCCGACGCCGACTGGCTGGCGCGCTGGTGGCCGCTGGACGCCGAGCCGGGCCTGCGGGCGGCGGCGGCTGTAGCCGACGTCGTCGGCCACCTCCTGCACTCCCGCTCCCCCGGTCAGCAGCGCCAGCGCCCGCCCGACCTCCGCGCGCGGCCCGGGCTCGCCGTACCGCGCCAACGCCCCGACCAGACGCGTCACCACCAACCGCTCCCACTGCCGCGGATCGGTCTCGGCCAGCTGCTCGGGAAGACTTCGTACGTCACCCGGTGCCGCCACCTCGTCGAGATCCAGCAGCTCGCCGCGCCAGGCCGCCGCCGGCATCCCGAACAGCGCTCGCACCCCGGCGGTGGTCAGCCCCAGCTGTACGCCGCGCTGGTAGCCGCGATGGTGGATCGTCGCCGGCCGGGTGTGCAGCCCGGAGACCAGCGACCACGCCGTGACCGGTTCGCTCCCCCTCCCCCAGGAGGTGACCAAGGGGTCGTCGACCGACAGCACGAACGTGATCTCGGTCGACGGCATCCCGCGGTGCACCCCCGGCGCCCCGAAGTCGACGTCGTAGGCGACCAGCGAGGTGACGTAGGGCCGCAGGACCTCCGGCACGGTCATGCGTTCGATGGTGCCACGGTCGGCGCGGGTTGCCCATGCGCTATCGCGGCTGGCGGCTCGGCTGTGCGATAGCGCCGTGCGGTGTGTGAGGTTCTCACCACCCCAGGGAAACCGCCCGAGAGACGTACGCCTCCTTCATGGCCGCCACCAGATCGGCCACTGGGACCCGCCGCTCGACGCCGGCTCCGACGTCGCGTACCTGTACCTCACCCGCTTCCGCCTCGGCAGACCCGATGACCGCGATCAACGGCTCGCGACGACGGCGCGACTCACGGATCCGGGCACCGAGCGAGCCGTCCGGATCCAGGCGCGGACGGAGGCCTTCGGCGACGAGGGCGTCGACGAGCACCCGCGCTGCCGCATCCTGGCCCGGAGAGACCGGGAGGATCGCGACCTGGGTCGGCGCCAGCCACAGCGGGAGGCGTCCCTGGTAGCGCTCCAGGACGGCCGCGGTGACGCGCTCCATGGAGCCGACGGTGCCGCGATGGACCATCACGACCCGCTTCCGCGTGCCGTCGGCATCGTCATAGCTCAGGTCGAAACGCTCCGGCTGGTTGAAGTCGACCTGGACGGTGGCGATGGTCTCCTCCTGTCGAAGCGGAGCCCGAGACGATTCACTCTGTCCCCGCGGGTCGTTGACCTGGAGGTCGAGCTTCGGGCCGTAGAAGGCGGCCTCGCCCGGCGCCTCGACGACCTCGACACCGGCCTCGGAGGCAGCCTTCCTCAGTGCCTCCTCGGCACCGCGCCACTGCTCGGCGGAGCCCAGGTAGGACGGTGAGGAGTCCCGGAGGGAGAGACGTACGTAGTCGACCCGGAGGCCGAGGATCTCCTGAGCCCTCAGTGCCGACCGCAGTGCCTTCGCCGCCTCCTCGGCGACCTGGTCCGGGCGACAGAAGACGTGGGTGTCGTCGAGGTTGATCTGGCGCACCCGGCTCAGGCCCGACAGCACCCCGGAGCGCTCGGCTCGGAACATCGGGGCGAGCTCGTGGAGGCGCACCGGGAGCTGTCGGTAGGAGTGCGGACGCGCCCGATAGACCAGCGCATGGTGAGGACAGTTGGCGGGACGGAGCACCAGGTCGTCCTCCTCCCCAGCCGACCCCGAACCGACGGCCATCGGCGGGAACATGTCGTCGGCGAACTTCGCCCAGTGGCCGGAGCGCTCGAAGAGCGCACGCTTGCCGAGGACCGGGGTCTTGACCGGTACGCAGCCGTCGGCCGCGGCCAGCTCGGCCGCCAGCCGCTCCAGCTCGGCGAAGACGACGGCTCCGTCGGGCAGCCACAACGGCAGACCCGAGCCGGCCAGCGGGTCGGTGGCGAAGATGTCGAGGTCGCGGTTGAGGTCTCGATGGTCGAAGCGAAGCCCGAGACGGTCAGCGGGGTCGAGGTTCAATGTGTGCTCCTGGGGTGATACCCGGAGCACCGCCGCCAGAGACGCGAAACCGCCCCGGAGCGCTGCTCCGGGGCGGTCTGCGAAAGGGTTGGACAGCAGGTCAGCGCCGGAGTGGGTCCGGCGTCGTCGTGCTCATCGCGCACTGCTGCATGCTCCTCACCTTAGCGGGGCCGAGGTCGCGTACGCATCCGGGATTCGAGCCTCAGAGCTCGGTGGTGTCGAGGAGCTCGCCGAGCTCCTCGCGGGAGAGGTCGCGCATGTCGCCGGGCTTCATGGTGCCGAGGCGTACCGGGCCGATCCGGGTGCGGGTCAGCCGGGTGACCGGGTGGCCGACGTGGTCGAGGAGGCGGCGCACGATGCGGTTGCGGCCCTCGTGGATGACCAGCTCGATGATCGACTTGTCCTTGCGGGTCTCCATGATCCGGGCCTTGGTCACGGTGACCGGGCCGTCCTCGAGGGTGACGCCGGCGAGGAGCCGCTTGCGTACGTTGGGGAAGATCTCACCCTTGACCTCGGCGACATAGGTCTTGTCGACCTCGTAGCTGGGATGGGCCAACCGGTGGGCGAAGTCACCGTCGTTGGTGAGGATGATCAGGCCCTCGGTGTCGGTGTCGAGACGGCCGACGTGGAAGAGCCGCTCGGGGCGGTCCGCGACCAGGTCGGACAGGTTGCGCCGGCCCTCGGGGTCGCTCATCGTCGAGACCACGCCTCGCGGCTTGTTGAGGGCCAGGTAGACCTTGCCGGAGATCGGCGGGAGACGCTTGCCGTCGACGCGTACGACGTCCTTGCTGGGATCGACCTTGGTGCCGAGGCGGGTGACGACCTCGCCGTTGACCTCGACGTCGCCGTTGAGCATCAGGATCTCGCTGCCGCGTCGCGACGCGACGCCGGCGAGGGCCAGCAGCTTCTGGAGCCGGATCAGGCCCTCGTCGTCCAGCGGCAGATCGTCTCGCTCAGGCAGGTCGCTCACGCCTTCGATTCTGCCGCATCTTCGGACTCTGACCCATTCGTCCCGGGCGCGTCCGATCCGGCCTCCTCGGGCTGCGCAGCCAGCGCCTCCTGACTGACCTGCTCGGTCAGCTCCTCCTCCATGTCGGCGAGGTCGGGCAGGTAGGGAGCCAGCTCGGGCAGCTCACCGAGGTCGGTGATGCCGATCCGCTCGAGGAAGTAGCCGGTGGTGCGGTAGAGGTTGGCCCCGGTCTCGTGGTCCTGGCCGGCCTCCTCGACGAGGCCACGGGTGAGCAGGGTGCGCATCACGCCATCGACGTTGACGCCCCGGATCGCGGAGACCCGGGCACGCGAGACGGGCTGCTTGTAGGCCACCACGGCCAGCGTCTCCAGGGCCGCCTGGGTCAGCCGGGCCTGCTGGCCCTCGAGCACGAAACCGCCGACGACGCTCGCGTACTCCTCGCGGGTGTAGAACCGCCAGCCGCCGGCCACGTTGCGCAGGTCGAAGCCGCGGCCCTGCTCGGTGTATTCGGCCGACAGGCCCTCGAGAGCCTCGACCACCGCGGCCGTCGGGTGGCCCACGGCCGAGGCCAGAGCGGCCGCCTCGAGCGGCTCGTCGGCGACCATCAGCACCGCCTCGAGCGCCGGCCGAAGGTCGGCGAACTCGATCGCCAGCGTGTCCTCGGAGGCCTCAGTCATCGTCCTTCTCCCCATCGTCGGCGCCGTCTTCCGCGGGCGGCTGCCCCTCGAACTCGTCCTGGATCAGCTCATCGACGTCGAGTGCCTCGTCGCCGGTCCACCGTACGGTCAGCTCGCCCAGCGCGGTGACCTGGTCGAAGGCGACCGCACCCTCACGGAACAGCTCAAGCAGCGAGAGGAAGCGGGCCACCGTGGTCAGGGTGTCGGGCGAGTCGGAGCACAGGCTCCGGAAGGTCACCTGCCCCGACGCGCGAAGCCGCTCGATGACCAGTGTCGCCTGCTCCTTGACCGACACCTTCGAGCCGTGGATGTGGGACAGCCCGATCTCGGGCGGTCCCGGCTTGGGCGCCATCGCGGTCGCGGCGAGCTGGGCGAACTGCTCCAGCCCGATGCCGATGAGCACCTCGGGCAGCAGACCGGCGTAGCGCGGCTCGAGCTGCACCGAGCGCGGGTGGCGCTTGGACTCCTTGGCCAGCCGCTCCTCGAAGACACCGGCGACCTGTTTGAACGCCTTGTACTGCAGCAGCCGTGCGAAGAGCAGGTCGCGCGCCTCCAGCAGCGCCAGGTCCTCCTCGTCCTCGACGTCGCCCTGCGGCAGCAGCCGGGCCGCCTTGAGATCGAGCAGCGTGCTCGCGACCAGCAGGAAGTTGGAGGTCTGGTCCAGGTCCCAGGCGCCTTTGCCCCCGCCCTCGGAGGACCTGTCGGCGGCGCCCTTCTTGACGTACGCGATGAACTCGTCGGTCACCGTGGCCAGGGAGACCTCGGTGATGTCGAGCTTGTGCTTGGCGATCAGGCTGAGCAGCAGGTCGAAGGGCCCCTCGAAGTTCTCGAGGCGGACCTCGAAACCCCCGGCGCCGCTCGGCTCCTGCTCCTCGGCCCCCGCAGGGGCGTCTGGCATCTGTGTGACCGTCACTCGGCGAGGCGGTGCACGAGGGCGCTGTCGTCCCCGTACTCCTCCAGGTCGGCCAGCACGATGGCGAGCGCCTCGCGCACCAGCCGGCCGCGGTCGACCGCGATGCTGTGCTTCGCCCGCAGGTTGAGCCGGGCGTGCTCGAGGTCGAGCAGCTCCTCGGAGGTGATGTAGACCGTCATCTTCTCGTCATGACGTACGCGGCCGCTGGAGCGCTTCTTCGCGGCTGGGGCCTCCGTGGCCGGCTCGGGCACGGCGTGCACCGGGCGGGCCTTGGCCTCGGCGGCCGCCGGCGTGACGGTGCTGTCGGCCGTACGCCGGAAGAGGTCGTCTGCGGCGGGGACCCTCACGCGTCGCGTTGCCATCGGGCGAGCACCTCCTTGGCGAGCATCCGGTAGGAGTCGGCGCCGGTGGAGCTCGACGCGTACTCGGTGATCGGCTCGCCGACGACGGTGGAGTCGGCGAACTTGACGGTGCGCCGGATGACGCTGTGGAAGACGCGGTCGCCCCAGCCGTTGACCAGGGTCTCCATGACCTCTCGGCTGTGCATGGTGCGGCTGTCGTACATCGTGCCCAGTATTCCGTCGATCTGCAGGCGCGGGTTGAGCCGCTCCTGCACCTTGTCGATGGTGTCCTTGAGCAGGGCGACGCCACGCAGCGCGAAGTATTCGCACTCCAGCGGCACGACCACCGAATCGGAGGCGGTCAGGGCGTTGACGGTCAGCAGGCCGAGGCTCGGCTGGCAGTCGATCAGGATCACGTCGTAGTTGGCGACGGCCGGGGCCAGGGCGCGGGCCAGGGTCTGCTCGCGAGCGACCTCCTGGACGAGCTGCACCTCGGCGGCGGAGAGGTCGATGTTGGCCGGGAGCAGGTCGACGCCGTCGATGCCGGAGGGGACGACCACGTCCTGGAGCGTGATGTCGCGCTCCATCAACAGGTTGTAGACGGTCAGCTCGATCTCGTTGGGCTGCAGTCCGAGGCCGACCGAGAGAGACCCCTGCGGGTCGAAGTCGACGAGGAGGACCTTGCGGCCGTGCTCGGCCAGCGCGGCACCCAGGTTGATCGTCGTGGTGGTCTTGCCGACGCCGCCCTTCTGGTTGACCATCGCGACCGTGCGCGCCGGGCCGCCGGTGGCGGGGCCGGGCTCGGGGAGGTGGGGCCAGGGGCGACCGGTCGGACCCATCTTGTTCTTGCCCGGGGAGTCGTCGGAGCCCGCGTCGGGCTCAGGGGCGTTGGCGCGCAGACGAGCGGAAGGCGGATAGGCCGGCGGGGCCGGCGTCTGCGGAGGCATCTGTGGCGCGGTCGCACCACCTGCTCCGAAATAGCTGTCTTCCATTCCTCCACCCCCGGTTGAGTTGCCGCGGCCCTGGGACGATCACGGCGAGCGGGTCTATATGTCGACACGGCGACTCTAAGACCCAGATCTGCGCGACTCTAGGAGCCGCGCCGGGCGTGTCACAAGGCAAATCCCGCTGATTCTGCTACGTGATCCGAATCTGTTGATGACCTGTGAACTTGGCGCCTCGCCAGCCCCACAGGAAGGGCGCCCGATGTGGAGAAACCTGTGGATGGATCTCCGCTCGAGGGGCCGTCCTCAGTGCGACCGACGGCGCTTCTGGAACTGGTCGTAGGCCTTGCTCGCAGCGTCCTTGATCTTCTTCTGGTTCTCGGGCTTGCGCGCCTCGTTGGCGATCTTGGCGATGGCCGCGACGACGATGGGGTTCTTCAGTAGCTTGCGCACGACCCAACGCTATCGGATGCCCTCAACCTGTCACAGCCGGCGCATCGCCACCGTCGCCAGCACCAGCTCACCGGCCTCGTCGCTCGCGTCCAGGTCGGCCACCGCCTCGATGACCCAGTCGTGGTCGCCGGCGGGGTCGTCGATGGTCTGGGTGATCCGCCACACCCGGGTGTCGGCGTACGTCTCGTCATCCTCGTCGACCCCGGCGGGAGCACCGCGTTCGGCCGTCCAGGTCAGCAGCTTGGGCGAGCGCGAGTCGGCGGAGATGCCGACGTCGTCGTGTTCGGCGAAGTAGGCCTCCAGGGCGTCATCCCAGCGGGACCTGGTCATCACGACCTCGCGCGCCGGCTCGAAGCGGTCGGCGGCCGCGCGCTCGAGACGCATCAGCGCGTCGAGGTCGTCGCGCGAGACCGCGTCGACCCGGGCCCACATCGCGTTGCGCACCATGATCTCGAAGGCGCGGACCTGTTGCGACAGGGACCGCGGGGGCGGCGGCGCCTCGTGATGGGCGACCGCTGCCGGGATGTGCTCGGGGTCGGAGAGCGCCTCCCACTCGTCGAGCAGGCTCGAGTCGGTCTGCCGGATCGTCTCCCCCAGCCACTCGACCAGGTCCTCGATCTCGGGGCTCTTGTGGCTCTCGGGGACGGTGTGGCGGAAGGTGCGGTAGGCGTCGGTCAGGTAGCGCAGCACCAGGCCCTCGGAGCGGGCGAGCTGGTAGCGGCGTACGACGTCGGTGAAGGTCATCCCCTGCTCGTACATCTCGCGCAGGATCGACTTCGGGTCGAGGGCGTCCTCGGGCAGCCACGGGTGGGTGCCGCGATAGACCTCGAAGAGCGCCTCGAGCCGCTCGGCCATCGGCTTGGGCCAGGTGATCTCCTCGATGAGCGCCATCCGCTCGTCGTACTCGACGCCGTCGGCCTTCAGGTTCTCGATCGCCTTGCCGCGCGCCTCGTGCTGCTGGGCGAAGAGGATCTGGCGCGGGGGCTCCAGGACGGACTCGATCACCGACACGATCTCGAGGGTGTGCTCCGGCGACTCGGGGTCGAGCGTGTCCAGCGCGGCGAGAGCGAAGTGGGCCAGAGGCTGGTTGAGCGCGAAATCGGCCGGGAGCGCCTCGGTGAGGACGTAGCGGCGCCCGTACGCGTCAGGGGTCTCCAGCCGGGTGAGGACCCCGCTGTGCACCAGCGAGCGGGTCAGACGCAGCGCCCGGCGGGCGAGCTTGAGCTGGGTGCGCCGGTCCTCGTGGTTGTCCATGGTGATCCGGCGCATCACCGCGAAGGCGTCCTCGTCGCGGGCGACGACGTTGAGGATCATCGAGTTGTCGACCTTCATCCGGCTCTGCAACGGCTCCGGGGCACCGTCGACGAGCTTGGTGAAGGTCGCCTCGGTCCAGACCACCGTGCCCTCGGGCGGCTTCTTGAGCTGTGCCTTGGAGTTCTTCTTGCCGGCTTTGCGGCGCTCCTCCGACTTCGCCTTGGCCTTCTCGTTCTCGATGATGTGCTCGGGGGCCTGGACGACGACGTACCCCTGGGTGTCGAAGCCGGCCCGGCCGGCCCGCCCGGCGATCTGGAGGAACTCGCGGGTGCGGAGGATGCGCTGGCGGCGACCGTCGAACTTGGCCAGGCCGGTGAACAGCACCGTGCGGATCGGGACGTTGATGCCCACGCCGAGGGTGTCGGTGCCGGCGATGACCTTGAGCAGACCTGCCTGGGCGAGCTGCTCGACCAGCCGTCGATATCTGGGGAGCATGCCGGCGTGGTGGACGCCGATGCCCTTTCGCAGCAGCTTGGCCAGCGTCTTGCCGAAGCCGGCGGCGAACCGGACCGGCTCGAGCCGCTTCGTGATCTGGTCCTTCTCCTCGGTGGTGAGCTTCAGCCATCCGGCGTTGAGCAACGAGGTGCCGTGGGTGACGGCGTCCTTCTGGGTGAAGTGGACCACGTAGACCGGCGCCTGCCCGGTGGTGACGAGCTCCTCGAGGGTCTCCGACAGCGGCGTCAGGCGCCAGTCGAAGGTGAGCGGAACGGGTCGTTCCGCCTGGTCCACGAGGACGGTGTCGCGGCCGTTGCGCCTGGTCAGGTCCTTGGCGAGGGCGCTGGTGTCCCCCAGCGTCGCGGACAGCAGCAGGAACTGGGCCTGCGGGAGCTCGAGCAGCGGCACCTGCCAGGCCCAGCCGCGGTCGGGCTCGCCGTAGTAGTGGAACTCGTCCATGATGACGAGCCCGACGTCGGCGTGCTTGCCCTCGCGCAGCGCGAGGTTGGCGAGCACCTCGGCGGTGCAGCAGATGATCGGGGCGTCGGCGTTGACGCTCGCGTCGCCGGTGAGCATGCCGACGTTCTCCGCACCGAAGGTCTCGACCAGATCGAAGAACTTCTCGCTCACCAGCGCCTTGATCGGCGCGGTGTAGAACGAGACCTTGTCCTCGGCCAGCGCCGCCGCGTGAGCACCTGCCGCGACCAGCGACTTACCCGAGCCGGTCGGCGTCGCCAGGATGACGTTGTCGCCGGCCAGGAGGGACAGGATCGCCTCGTCCTGGTGAGGGTAGAGGCTGCGGCCGCTCCCCTCCGCCCACTCCACGACCGCCTCGTAGACGTCGTCGGGGCTCGCGCCGACCTCGGGGATCCAGCTGGTGTCGGTCACAGGGCCCTCGGGTGTGCGGTCGCGAAGACCTCTCGGAGATTGTCCACGGTGACAAGAGTGTAGATCTGCGTCGTGGTCACCGACGCATGGCCCAGCAGCTCCTGCACGACACGTACGTCGGCACCACCGTCCAACAGGTGGGTGGCGAAGGAGTGGCGCAGCGTGTGTGGCGAGACGTCCTTGTCGATCCCGGCGCGCTCGGCCGCGCGGGTCAGGACCGTCCAGGCCGACTGACGCGAGAGCCGGCCTCCGCGGGCGTTGAGGAAGAGCGCGCCTCCCGAGCGGGCGGCGACGAGATCCGGGCGCGCCCGGGTGAGGTAGGCCTCGACGGCCTCGATGGCGTAGGAGCCGACCGGCACGATCCGCTCCTTGCCGCCCTTGCCCCTCAGCAGGGCCACATGGTCGACCCGGTCGAGATCGTCGACGTCGAGGCCGACCGCCTCGGAGATGCGGGCGCCGGTGCCGTAGAGCACCTCGAGGAGGGCGCGGTCGCGCAGCGCGAGCGGGGTGCCGGGCGCGCCGGCCGCGTCCAGGATCGCCTCGACATCGGCCAGCGGGAGCGCCTTGGGGAGCCGCTTCTCCGCACGCGGCGGCTTCACGTGGCCGGCCGGGTTGGCGTCCACCATGCCGTCGGCCACCGCGAACTTGTGGAACCCGCGCACCGCCACGACCGTCCGCGCCGCCGAGGTCGCGCTCAGTGCCGGGTGCTCCTCGCTGCCTTCGCGCAGGTGTGCCAGGAACCCCGACACCGTCGCCTCCGAGACGCCCGCCAGGTCGTCGACCTCCTGTTGCGCCAGGAACTCGGCGTACCTCCGCAGGTCGCGCCGATACGACGCCAGCGTGTTGGCCGCAAGCCCCCGCTCGACGGTCAGATGGTCGAGATACGTACGCATCGCGTGCTCCACCCCCGAGGTGGAACCCGAAGCAACCGATGCCGACGACACCCTGCCCATCCAACCAGCCCCGCCGACTCGGCGCATCTGTCCCTGGTCTGACCAGGGACAGGAACGAATCTGAACGGGTCAGTCGCGGGGAGCCGCGGAGGCGGCGTCACGCAGC
>NZ_JBHVKN010000188.1:0-10010 GCF_042798075.1 Nocardioides sp. NPDC057772 | reverse complement strand
GGGGGGGGTTGTGGAGGCGGCTTGCGCGGGGGGCCCGGCGAGAACCGCGCGGGGCCCCACCGCGATGGCAGCGCGGGCGGGGGGGGCTCTGTTTGCTACCCCGCGACTGCGGGTCGAGATCCATCTTCGTGGAGTGACCAACCCATCGAGCGCCGTTGCCCCCGGGCAGCGGCGCTCGATGCATTTGTGCGCTGCGCACCTCAGGTTTGGGTTCCTCCGGCACTGCCCACCGGGGTCGGCGGCCTCCTACTGTCGGGAGGTCGACGAAAGGAACATCGGTGTTCAGACTTCGCGTTCTCGTCCCGGTCATCGCCTCGGCCACGCTCGCCCTGACCGGTCTCTCGGCCGCCGCGGCGACCCCGTCCGACACCTCCGACACCTCCGACACCTCCGACACGGTCGTCGCGACCGACAAGGGTGTTGTCCGGGGCCTCGACCATGACGGCTACCACACCTTCCAGGGCATCCCGTACGCAGCGCCGCCCGTCGGCGAGCGGCGCTGGCAGGCTCCGGCGCCGGCTGCCCGGTGGGCCGGCGTGCGGGAGGCCACCGAGCCGGGCAGCCAGTGTGCGCAGATCGCCCCGGCGTACGGCGGAGGAACGACGTACGCCGAGGACTGCCTGTTCCTCAACGTTTTCGTCCCCGAGCGGCCGGTGAAGCGGAAGCTGCCGGTGATGGTGTGGTTCCACGGCGGCGGCAACACCACCGGGTCGAGCTCGAACTACGACGCGAGCAAGCTGGCCGTCCAGGGAGACGTCGTCGTGGTGACCGCCAACTACCGCCTCGGTGCGATCGGCTGGCTCGCGCACCCGCAGCTGGACGGCGCCTACGAGTCCGGCAACTACGGACTGCTCGACCAGCAGGCCGTGCTGCGGTGGGTGCAGCGCAACATCGGTGCGTTCAGTGGCAACCGCCGCAACGTGACCGTCTTCGGCGAGTCCGCCGGCTCGATCGACACCTGCGCCCAGATCGCCTCCCCGGCTGCTGCCGGGCTGTTCCACAAGGCGATTCCGCAGAGCGGCTCCTGCGCCGCGCCCGCCCGGACCGACGCGGGTGCCGAGGCAGAGGGGCAGCGACTGGCGGCCGCGGTCGGCTGCGGGGACGTCGCTGACGTGGCGGAATGCCTGCGGGCCGCGCCGGTCAAGAATCTGATCGAGGCGTTCGCTGCCGCCCGGCTCAACGCCGGACCGGTCGTCGGTGACCCACGCGTGCTGCCGCGCGCGTACCCCGAGGCGATCGCGTCGGGGCGGTTCAACCGGGTCCCGGTGATGCACGGCTCGACCCTCGACGAGATGCGTCTCTACGTCGGCCTCGAGTATCCCCAGCCGATCACCGTGCCGAAATACGAAGAGATCGTACGCAGCACCTACGGCCCCGCAGCCGATGCCGTTCTGGAGCTCTACCCGGCCGAGGCCTATGACGACCCGCGCCACGCGCTGGCGGCGATCCGCACCGACTCCGCCGGCGGGCTCTCGACCTGCGCCCACCAGGAGGCGTTCGAGCTGCTCACCGATGCCGGGGTGAACGTCTTCGCCTACCAGTTCGCCGATCGGGGCGCGCCGCCACTGATCGACCTACCGGGATACGACGAAGGCGCCGAGCACGCCACCGAGCTGACGTACCTCTTCCCGGGCCTGCTCGGTGACCTGAACGAGGCTCAGACAGAGCTGTCCGACACGATGGTCTCCTACTGGACCTCGTTCGCCCACCATGGTCGTCCGGGCGATCCGGGTGCGGCTCGCTGGCCGGTCTTCCGCGACTCCGGCGACGTACTCCAGCTGGCTCCGGGCGAGGGTGGCATTCGTCTGGTGGACACCGCCGAGACGAGCAGATGTGCCTTCTGGAACGGCATCCTCGGGTGACGTACGGCCACGTCGGACGGCTCGCCACCCCGAGGGGCGGCGGGCCATCGGCGTCTAAAGCGTCGTAGAGTTCGGCGCATGAATCTGCGGAAGCTCGCTGCTGCCCTGACCCTTCCCGCCCTCGGGCTGGCGCTCGCTGCCTGTGGTGGCGGCGAGGAGGGTGGCACCTCCCCGTCGGGTGCGAAGCTGGTCAAGGCCGACACCCTGACCATCTGCACGCACCTGCCCTACAAGCCGTTCGAGTTCAACGAGGGCGGCGAGGTCGTCGGCTTCGACATCGACGTGCTCAAGATCGCGGCCGACGCCGAGAAGCTCGAGACCGAGGTCGTCAACATCGGCTGGGAGACCATCGTCTCCGGTGAGGCGCTCAACTCCGGGAAGTGTGACGTCGCCGCAGGCGCGATGACGATCAACGAGGAGCGCGAGAAGGTCATGGACTTCACCGAGCCCTACTTCGAGGCGACCCAGGCGCTGATGACCAAGAAGGGCGCCGGCTACGCGTCGCTCGACGACCTCGCCGGCAAGACCATCGCGGTCCAGGAGGCCACCACGGGAGCCGACTACGTCAAGGAGAACGCTCCCAAGGACGCCAAGATCATCACCCTCGAGGACTCGGCGCTGATGATGCAGGCCGTCAAGAGCGGCAAGGCCGACGCCGGCGTCAACGACAACGGTCTGCTCTACGACTTCATCAAGTCCAACACGGACATGGAGATCACCAGCGAGTTCCAGACCGGTGAGGCGTACGGCTTCACGGTCAAGAAGGGTGGCAACGACAAGCTGCTCGAGGTGCTCAACAAGGCGATCAACGACAAGGCCGCCTACGACAAGGTCTACAAGAAGTGGTTCGGGGAGGCTGCCGCGCAGTGACCAGCGCGGCGGTGGTTCCCAAGAAGCGGATGTCGCCGCGCAAGCGCGCGGCGCTCGTCCGTTACGTCCAGTACGCCATTCTGGTGCTGCTGGTCGTCGTCCTTGCTCTGATCGCGGACTGGGGTGAGATCAGGCGTGCGTTCGTCGACCTCGACATCGCCTCGCAGCTGTTTCCCGATGTCATCCTGATCGCGCTCAAGAACACGATCATCTACACCGCCTGCGGCTTCGCCTTCGGGCTGGCGCTGGGACTGGTCCTGGCGCTGATGCGGCTCTCGAGCGTGGGCCCGTATCGATGGATCGCCACCGGCATCATCGAGCTCTTCCGCGGGCTGCCGGCGTTGGTCGTCTTCCTGGTGCTCGGCCTCGGCTTGCCCATCGCCTTCGGTGTGAACCTCGGCAACATCGTCACGGTGACGCTGGCGCTCGGTCTGGTCGGCGGTGCCTACATGGCCGAGACGATCCGCGCGGGCATCCAGGCAGTGCCCAAGGGGCAGTACGAAGCGGCCCGCACGCTGGGGATGACCCACTCGCGCGCGATGGTCACGATCGTGATCCCGCAGGCGTTCCGCATCATCCTGCCGCCGTTGACCAACGAGCTGATCCTGCTCACCAAGGACTCCTCGCTGGTCTACATCCTCGGGATGTCGCTGGACGAGTACGAGCTGACCGCGTTCGGCCGGGAGAACATGAACGCCTTCGCCAACCTGACCCCGATGGTCACGATCGCGCTGTGCTACCTGCTGATCACCGTGCCACTCTCGATCGTCGTACGCCGCATGGAAGCCAAGTCCGGGAAGGCCCGATGATGAGTGTTGCCGCCACCGATCGCGCCTCGGCTGCGATCGACGTACAGAACCTGCACAAGTACTTCGGCGACAACGAGGTGCTCAAGGGCATCGACTTCCACGTCGCGCGCGGCGAGGTCGTCTGTGTCATCGGACCGTCGGGCTCCGGCAAGTCCACGCTGCTGCGGTGCGTGAACCTCTTGGAGACGCCCACCAGCGGCACGATCCTGGTCGAGGGCGACGAGATCACCGACCCGGATGCCGATGTGGACGCGCTCCGTGCCCGGATCGGGATGGTCTTCCAGCAGTTCAACCTCTTCCAGCACATGACGGTCCTGCGCAACCTGACCGTCGCCCAGGAGAAGGTGCTCAAGCGAGGCCGGGCCGAGGCCACGAAGATCGCTCGGGCCAACCTGGAGAAGGTCGGGCTCTCGGACAAGGCCGACGCCTACCCGGCCCACCTCTCCGGTGGTCAGCAGCAGCGTGTCGCCATCGCGCGGGCGCTGTCGATGAACCCCGACATGATGCTGTTCGACGAGCCGACCTCTGCCCTCGACCCTGAGCTGGTCGGGGACGTCCTGGCGGTCATGAAGGACCTCGCCTCCGAGGGCATGACGATGATGGTCGTCACCCACGAGATGGGCTTCGCCCGCGAGGTCGCCGACAAGGTCGTCTTCATGGACGGCGGCGTCATCGTCGAGGAGGGCCTCCCCGCCGACGTGCTCGGCAACCCGCAGCACGAGCGCACCCAGGCGTTCCTCTCCCGCGTGCTCTGAGGCCCAGATAGTCCGGAACGTTTCGGTCCATCTACCGTCGAGTAATGGGCAGGAACGTCCCGGACCAACTCTTGGAGTGGCGCGTGCACCGTGCTGTGGGATCGCGACGCACTTCGACGTGATGGACGCGGTCGGCTTCCTGCCGCCACCGGGCAGGGCGTCGTTCATCACCGATGCGGCCGAGCTGACCCGCCTGGAGGAGAGGCTGGCCGCGGTCCTGGCGAGATGCGGCTGAGGCCGGCCTCTGATGACAGTAGGGTCGGCGGCGTGCCCACGTCTGACGACTACTTCGTGATCCTCGGTGAGCTGCAGTCCGAGTTCGCCGCCGCGCTGAAGCAGGCCGACCCGGACCTACCGGTGCCGTCCTGTGGAGACTGGTCCGTGGGGGACCTGGCCGACCATCTGGCTGGTGTGCACCACTGGGCCGCGGCGATGGCGCGCGACGAGGACGAGGTGCCGTTGCCGGTCCCGTTGGATCTGGTCGCGACCTACCAGGAGCAGGCCGCCGAGCTGCGCGAGACGCTCTCGGCGCTGGGTCCGGGGGCGACGGGCCGGATCCTCAACGGGCTGAGCGACGACGGCCTCGGACCGGTCTCGTTCTGGTTCCGGCGCCAGGTGCACGAGACCCTGGTGCACCTCTGGGACATCCGCTCGGCTCTCGGCCTCGCGGCGCCCGAGGTGACGCCGGAGCTCTGGGCCGACGCCGTCGATGAGGTGCTGACCGTGATGTACCCGCGCCAGATCGCCCTGAAGCGCACGCGCAAGGTCGTCACCCGCATCGAGCTCTCCGCCATCGATGTCGACCAGAGTTGGGCGATCGGGGCGCCGAACGCGGTGCAGAAGGTGTCGGTCGCCGGCTCGGCTCGTGATCTGGCGCTGCTGCTCTGGGGACGTACGCCGCCCACCGCCGCCGAGCTGACCGTCACCGGCGACGAGGCAGCTCTGGCTGAGGCACTCTCTCGCGCGATCGTTCCGTAGCCGCAGCTGAGAGGCGGGCACGGTCGGCGCGGCCGGTCCAGTAGCCCACCCAGACCGTCCCCGCGAGCGAGAAGAGGCCGAGCGCGACCGGAGCGGCGGCGATCGAGAAGACCGCGGCCAGGGCGGAGACCAGGAGCGGGCCGCCGGTGCCGCCCAGGTCGCCGCACAGCCGCCAGCCACCGAGGAACTGGGCGCGCCCGTCGGCCGGCGCGGCATCGGCGCCGAGCGTCATCACGATGCCCGAGCCGAGGCCGTTGCCGATGGCGATCAGCGCCATCACCGCACCCAGGCTGAGCGCGTCGTGGGTGAGGGGGAGCAGCAGACAGCCGAGGCCCACGGCGAGCACCACGGGGATCGCCACGACCTGACGCCCGCGGTGGTCGAGCAGCCACCCACCGGGGAAGGTGAGGGCGATGTCGACGAGCGCGGCGCCGGCGAAGAGCAGGGACACGACCGAGGCCTCGAGGTGGATGTGGTCGGCCCAGAGAGGGAGGAGGCCGGTGCGTACGGACCGCGAGATGCCGATGATCACCACCGCGATGCCGAGGGTGGCGAAGGTCCGGCGGTGGGTCCAGAGCACGCTGCGTACGCTCAGATGCCCCTGCTCGCGAGTTCGGGTGCGGCCGAGCTCGGGCATCCAGCCGCCGATCACCGCCGAGGTCAGCGACATCGCGGCCGCGAACAAGAAGACCGCCGGGACCCCGAGGAAGTGGATGAGGCCGGCGCCCAGCAGCGGCCCGACGAAGACGCCGAGCCGGAACGACCCGCCGAGCAGCGACATCGCCCGCGCCCGGTGGGAGGGTGGGGTCGCGTCGATGAGGAAGCCCTGCCGGGCGATCAGGAACGCCGTCCAGCTCATCCCGCTCACGAAGACGGCGACGGCGAGCACGGCGACCGAGCTGCTGAGGAAGGCCACGGTCATCGCGACCGCGTCGAGCGCTCCGGCGCCCATCAACGTCCGCCGCTCGCCGATCCGAGCCACCAGCGAGCCGGCGGGCAGGGAGGTGGCCAGCGATCCGATCCCGAGCAGCGCGACCACGAACGCGGCCAGGGAAGCGTCCGCGCCCAGGTCGGACGCCCGGAGCGCGAGCACCGGCATCACCGCCCCGTGTCCCATGGAGCTGACGATCGACGGTGCGTACGCCACCACCGCGATGTCTCGGAACCGGAACTCCTTGCTCGTCGTCTCCGTCGTCACCCCTTTACTCTGCCCGATTCATTACCAAGGCTCACTATTTTTACGCAGAGCGAGACGGCAGGCCGCTGGCCGAGGCGTCACCGCGGTCGGCCGAGACGTCACTCAGGTCGGTCGACCCGGCAGTTCGATGCCCACTCGGCCGACGGGGGCGACGCCTCGGCAGATCGTCACCAGCGGGAGTGCACGGCCTCGCGGAAGTGGGTGTCGTAGATCTGGCGTACGCCGGAGAGCAGTGCGTCCGAGAGCGGCGGCAGCGAGCCGGCGGCGGAGTTGGCGTGGGCCTGGGCGGTGTTGCGGGCGCCGGGGATGACCGTGGTGACGCCGGGTTGCTGGGCCACCCAGGCGAGGGCGACCTGTGCGGGCGTCGCGCCCTCCGGGCCGTGCTCGGACACCAGCTCGGCGAACTCCTGAGCCGCCTTGACGCCGGTGGCGTAGTCGACGCCGGAGAAGGTCTCGCCGACGTCGAAGGCCTCGCCGTGGCGGTTGTAGCTGCGGTGGTCGTCGGCGGCGAAGGTCGTCGACTCGGTGTAGCGCCCAGACAGCAGCCCGGAGGCCAGCGGCACCCGCGCGATGATCCCGACGCCGGCCTCCGCAGCGGCGGGGAGCACGCGGTCCAGCGGCTTGAGCCGGAACGCGTTCAGGATGATCTGGACAGAGGCCACGTGGGGCCGCGCGATCGCGGCCAGCGCCTGGTCGCAGGTCTCCACGCTGACCCCGTACGCAGCGATCACGCCCTCCGCGACCAGCGTGTCCAGCGCGTCATAGGTCGCCGCGGACTCGATCGTCTCCGAGGGCGGGCAGTGCAGCTGCACCAGGTCGATCGTGTCGACGCCGAGGTTGGAGCGCGAGCGGTCGAGCCACTCGCGGAAGGCGGTCAGGGTGTAGCTGGACGGCACCTGTTCGGCCCGGCGTCCCATCTTCGTGGCGACGAACAGGCCCTCGTGCGACCGCAGGAACCGCCCGATCACCTGCTCGCTCCGGCCGTCGCCGTAGACGTCGGCGGTGTCGAGGAAGGTCACCCCGTCGCCCACCGCCGCCTCGAGCACGGCCAGCGCGTCCGACTCGCTGACCTCGCCCCAGTCGGCACCGAGCTGCCAGGTGCCGAGACCGATGACCGACGCCGAGCGCCCGATCCTTCCGAAGGTGTGGCTCTCCATGCGGCAAAGGTACTGGGCGCGGATTTGGCGGCACTCCGCGGCGTACGCATAATTGTTGCTCGAAACCAGAGACCGCCGGTTGTCAGGTGTGCATGCACCCGATCGAAGGTTCCGCAGGATGCGGACGGCCAGCGTAGGTGATGAGCAAGACGAGATCGTACGTCACGCCCTGAGCCTGCGCTCGGGGCGTTTGTCGTTCACGGGCCCTCGCCGGTGGGATCGATTCCCGGAAGAAGGAGACCCATGGCGCGGGCTGACAAGCAGGCTGCCGTTGCCGAGATCGCTGACGAGTTCAGCGCCTCGAGCGGTGTCGTGCTGACCGAGTACCGTGGTCTCACCGTTGGCGAGCTGAAGACTCTTCGTCGCTCGCTCGGTGAGAGCGCAAACTACGCCGTGGTCAAGAACACGCTGGCCAAGATCGCTGCCTCCCAGAGCGGCATCGAAGGCTTCGATGACCTGCTGACCGGCCCGACCGCGATCGCCTTCATCAAGGGTGACGTCGTCGAGGCGGCCAAGGGTCTGCGTGACTTTGCCAAGGCCAACCCCAACCTTGTCATCAAGGGCGGGTACCTCGACGGCAAGGCCATCGACGCTGCTGAGGTCGGCAAGCTTGCCGACCTGGAGTCGCGCGAGGTCCTGCTCGCCAAGCTTGCGGGCGCGTTCACCGCGACGATGTCCCAGGCTCTGTACGCCTTCAACGCTCTGCCCTCGAAGACCGCGCAGCTCGCTGCCGCTCTCGAGGCCAAGGCCGCGGAGGACCCCTCGATCCTCGCAGGTGGTGCCGCTGAGCCGGCTGCCGCCGAGGAGGCTCCGGCCGAGGCGTGAGCCCCGGTCGTAACTAACACCACCTGTAACCCGGCCCCGGTGCGGATCCGATAACCAACCGCTCAGGGCCACCACGAAAGGAATGCCATCATGGCGAAGCTCTCCACCGACGAGCTGCTCGACGCTTTCAAGGAGCTCACCCTCATCGAGCTCTCCGAGTTCGTTAAGGCCTTCGAGGACACCTTCGGTGTCACCGCTGCCGCTCCGGTTGCCGTTGCCGCTGCTGCCGGCGCCCCGGGCGCCCCGGCCGGCGAGGCCGCTGCCGAGAAGGACGAGTTCGACGTCATTCTCGAGTCCGCTGGCGACAAGAAGATCAACGTCATCAAGGAGGTGCGCGGCCTCACCTCCCTCGGTCTGAAGGAGGCCAAGGAGCTGGTCGAGGGTGCGCCCAAGGCCGTCCTCGAGGGCGCCAACAAGGAGACCGCTGACAAGGCGAAGGAGGCCCTCGAGGCCGCCGGCGCCACGGTCACCGTCAAGTGATCTGAGGGCTTCGGCCCTTGAGCCCGGGTTCGGCGGTTCCGCCGGGCCCGGGCTTTCTACATCGCGGAAACAGTTCCGCCACAGATCGGTCAAACTGCAGCGCAGCGCTCCGATCGTTCCAACTGCGGGAGGCTACTCGAGAGTAGCCTCCCGCAGTTTGTTTCGTTATCTTGAACACACGCCGAGCGCGAAGGTCGCGATCCGACCGTCGTTGTGTTCGCTGAGGGACCCGTCTCGGGTGGCGATCACCGTCGCCGTTCGCAGCCGCTATGGTTTACAAAAGTGTGACGCGTGTCGCAGGAAGTGCGTAACCCCCGTCACACTTCGCCGTTAGTCGGGCAGTGGGGGACTTGAGGGAGACCTCCGCGAACAGGAAGGGAGCCGGCCCGGATGGGTGTAGACGTAAAGATCGAAGGGCTGACCAAGAGCTTTGGTAAGCAGCTCATCTGGAAGGACGTCACGCTGACGCTGCCCGCGGGCGAGATCAGCGTGATGCTCGGGCCGTCCGGCACCGGTAAGTCGGTGCTCCTCAAGACCCTGATCGGTCTGATCAAGCCAGACCAGGGATCGGTGGTCATCGAAGGCGTCGACATCGCCAGCTGCTCGGAGAAGGATCTCTACGAGGTCCGCAAGCTGTTCGGTGTCCTGTTCCAGGACGGCGCCATGTTCGGCTCGATGGACCTGTTCGACAACGTCGCGTTCCCCTTGCGTGAGCACACGAAGAAGAGCGAGTCGGAGATCCGCAACATCGTCATGGAGAAGATGGACCTGGTCGGTCTCATCGGCGCCGAGAACAAGCTTCCCGGTGAGATCTCCGGCGGTATGCGCAAGCGTGCCGGTCTGGCGCGAGCCCTCGTCCTCGACCCCGAGATCCTGCTCATCGACGAGCCCGACTCCGGTCTCGACCCGGTGCGCACCGCGTTCATCAACCAGCTCTTCATCGACCTGAACGCGCAGATCGACGCGACGTTCCTGATCGTGACCCACGACATCAACTCGACGCGTACGGTGCCGGACAACATCGGCCTGCTCTACCACAAGCACCTGGCCATGTACGGTCCCCGCGAGATGCTGCT
>NZ_JBHVKN010000187.1:0-10028 GCF_042798075.1 Nocardioides sp. NPDC057772 | reverse complement strand
GAATGGTGCGACGCCCACCACCTCGAACCCTGGGCCACCGGAGGAAAGACCAACCTCAAAGACGGCGCCCTGCTCTGCCCGCATCATCACCGCCTGGCGCACAACCCCGGCTACACCCACGAACGACTACCCGACGGCACCATCCGCTTCACCCGCCGGCCCTGATTGCGCCGTCGGATACCCGCCGGAAGTCGCCGGTGAGGCGCTCTAGGTTTCGAGGCATGGGTACGCATGTGGACATCGATCCGGCCATCCTCTACTTCGGCACGCCGGTGGTGCTGCTCTCGACGCTCAACGAGGACGGCACCACGAACCTGATGCCGATGTCGTCGGTGTTCTGGCTGGGTCGTACGGCGGTCCTCGGGATCGGTGGGTCGTCGCAGACTGCGCGCAACCTGAGGGAGCGGCCCGAGATCGTTCTCAATCTTCCCAGCGTCGACCTGGTGACCCAGGTGGACCGACTCGCGCTGACGACGGGCAACGCGGCGATGTCGGTGGCCAAGGCGGAGCGTGGCTATGTGCACGTGGCCGACAAGTACGCGCATGCCGGGCTGACTGCGTACGGATCCGACACGGTGCTGCCGACGTCGGTCGCGGAGTGCCCGGTGCACATCGAGGGGACGGTGTCGGCGCTTCACGAGCTCGGGGAGTCGAAGCTGCTCGCCGTGGAGGTGGCGGTGACGGCGGTGCGGGTCATGCCGGACGTACGTCTCGAGGGTCATCCCAACCGGATAGACCCGGATCGGTGGCGGCCGCTGGTGATGAGCTTTCAGCAGTTCTACGGGCTGGGGGAGCGGGTGCATCCGTCGCGGTTGGCGAGCATCGACGAGGAGCTCTACCGCTGACGGGCGCCGGATCGATACATCCGGGCGGCGGAATGTGGTTCGGGTCGACATAGACCTGTGGCGACCGTCACATCTACCGTCGATCTGCTCGCCGGCAACTGGACCGTGACGGCCGACGCGCGCGGGATGGTCGTGGCGGTGCCCGCGGCGCCGAACGGCGGCGTGCTCCTCGTCGCGCCCGGCTACAACACCCTGAACGCGCAGGTCATGGCCGGAATCTACGATCGGAGCACCGAGCCGACCGACCCGCCGACCGACCCGCCCACAGAGGAGCCCACCGACCCGCCGACCGAGCCCGGCCTCTACTGCGGCTCGGCGACCAACGCCCAGCACCAGGCCGCGGGGCGCGCCCACTCCTACGGCACCAACCCTTACAACCCGTACTACGCCGATGTCTCGGAGGACTACATGGGTCAGGGTGACGCCACCGTGACGACCCTCCAGGAGTCGGCGGGCGGCCGCTTCGACGTGGTCACGACGTGCTGACGTAGGCTTCGGGTCCCGACCGGAACGAGGTGCAGCATGACAGCGAGCAAGTCGGCTCGTGAGAGGAAGGCAGCCTCGCAGGCCGGGCCCCTGGCCACGGTGAGGATCGATCTCGACGCCCAGCAGCAGTTCGTCTACAAGGTCACCTGCACGGAGTGCGTCGTCCGGGACAGGATCAAGTGGGCGACCTATCGGGCCGGCGAGGACAACGGCTTCATGGCGGCGATGGACCGATGGATCTTCCATCTCACCCAGAAGCACCCAGAGGCGGACGCACCGTGCCTGAAGTTCCTGCCCGAGGCCCAGCAGCGGCTGCAGGAGCGGCGGGAAGGACGTTCAGCAGGCTGACGTCCTCATGCTCGAGGTCGTCGACCGGTCGCGGAGTCACCACTCGGCGATGATCGGCGAGTCCTGCTCTTGCCGTGCCCATACGGCATCGATGTGTGCCAGCCGCTGGGGTGAGGCGATCCCGCGTACCGTGGAGATCTTGCCGCTGAGGACGTCGAACGCGACGACTCCGACGACGCGGTCGTCCACGACGGCCAGGATCGCGGGCGCACCGTTCACGAGCGCGTAGTGGATCACCGGAACGCCGCCGGCGATTCGCCGTTTCGCGGGCGACGGCCGGAAGCCGGCTCGCGCGATGGCCGCGACCTTGCCAGGAGTGTCGTAGCGCAGAATCCGCTCGCTGAGGCCGGCCCCGTCCGTGATCGCGGTGGCATCGTCGGTGAGCAGCTCCACCAGGCGATCGGTGTCGCCTGTCGACGCCGCCTCGAGGAAAGCCTCGACGGTCCGGCGAGCCGAGGCCGCATCGACGTCGACGAGCCCGCGGCGCCGGCCGGCAGCCACCCGTCGTCGAGCCCGGTGCAGGTGCTGCTGGCTCGCGGCCTCGCTGATCTCCAGCATGTCGGCGATCTCTGCGTGGGTGTAGGAGAACGCCTCACGAAGGACGTAGACCCCGCGCTCGACGGGCGCGAGCCGCTCCATCAGGGCAAGTACGGCCAGCGAGACCATCTCGCGCTGCTCGACCGTCTCGGCGGGACCGAGCATCGGGTCGCCCTCGAGGACGGGCTCGGGCAACCAGGCGCTGGCGCGTTCCTTGCGCATGTGCGCCGAGCGCAGGCGATCGAGACTGAGGTTGGTGACGACCTTGGCCAGCCACGCCTCGGGCACCTCGATCCGCTGTCGGTCGGCCCCCTGCCACCGCAGGTAGGCGTCCTGGACCGCGTCTTCGGCCTCGGACGCCGATCCCAACAGGCGATACGCCAGCGAGGCCAGCCGGTCACGGCTGGCCTCGAAGCGATCCGCGTCGAAGCGGTCGATGACCTCGCTCACGCTGCGACGCGCTCCGCGACCGGGTGCGACGAGGTCGCCAGGCGCAGCCGGCGCCGGGGCAGACCGAAGGTGGGGTGCGCGACGGCCCACAGCGCGATCCTGAGGACGGCTGCCTTGAAGCGTACGGCCCGACGGCCGCCCACATGCCTGGGCTTGGGTCGCCCCTGCTCGTCGACCATCTGCAAGATGGCGTCCTTCCGTCCGAGACTGATGTGGTTGCCGGGGTAGACGAGCTTGGTGGTCGGGATGTCGCGACCGGTGAGCTCGCCGATGATCGCCTCGATGGCCTGCCGGCAGGTGTAGCCGGCCGATCCGCACGACATCGGCAGCGGCTTGCCGTTGTCGCCGATCGCGTGCACGCTGTCTCCGACGGCGTAGACGTTGGGATGCGAGGTCGACCGCATCATCCGGTCGACGACGATCTGACCCGACTCGGTGACGTCGAGGCCACTGGCGGCGGCGATGGGGCTGACCGCGAACCCGGCCGTCCACGCGGTGGCGTCAGCAGACAGCACCGTGCCGTCGGAACAGAGGACGCGGGTGTCCTCGACAGACTCGACCAAGGTGTGCTCGACCACGGTGACCCCCAACCGGTCGTAGGTCCGGCGCAGATGGCGCTGGGCGCCGGCCGAGAGTCGGGCGCCGAGCTCACCGCGGGCGACCAGGGTCACCGCCAGCTCCGGTCGGGACTCGGCGATCTCCGCGGCCGTCTCGATGCCGGTCAACCCATCGCCGACCACGACCACCTCTCCGCCCTGTCCGCTCCGGCTCAGCGCGTCGAGGCGACGACGAAGCCGGAGCGCGGATGGCCGGCTCGCGATGTCGAAGGCGTACGTTTCCGCGCCGGGCACCTGGAAGGCGCCGCTGCTGCCGAGCGCGTAGACCAGGGTGTCGTACCCGATCTCCTCACCGCCGTCGGCGTCGGCGACACCGACGACCTGGCGGGTCGGGTCGATGTCGAGGACTCGTGCCAGACGCAGGTTGATTCCGGTCCCGGCGAAGACATCGGTGAGCTTCGGCGCCTCGACCTCCTGTCCGGCGGCGAGCTGGTGCAGCCGCAGACGCTGGACGAAGTCCGGTTCGGCGTTGACGACGGTGATCTCGACGTCGTTCGGCGACAGTCGGCGGGCGAGGATGCCGGCTGCGTACGCTCCGGCGTAGCCGGCTCCGAGCACGATGAGGTGGTGTCTGCGTGACTCGTTCATGGCGATGCTCCTTCTCTCTGATGTGCTGGTGAGAGATGAGCGAGGCAGCGGGCTGTTTCCTGACACCTGATCAATGTGATCTAGAACACATTCGACTCGGCGGCGGCCTTGATCCCCTCGAACTGTGCGCCCATCCGGGCGGCGAGGGCCTCGGCGGCCCGCAGCGGGCGGACCATCACCTTGAAGTCGACGATCTTCCCCTCGTCGTCGTAGGTGAGGAAGTCGCAGCCGTTGAGGTCGAGGCCGTCGACCTTGGCGGTGAACTCGTAGGCGTGGTGGGCGCCGTCGTGGATCTCGCGTACGTAGGTGAAGTCCTCGAACACCTTCACCACCGCCCGCAGGATCGCGGCGGTGATCGCCCTGCCGGGGTAGGGCTTGAACGCGACCGGGCTGGTGAACACGACGTCCTCGGCCAGCATCGACTCGACCGCGTCCATGTCCTTGGCCTCGATGGCTTCACGGAAGGTGGTCATCTGCGGCTTCCTCCTGGGTCTGTGGTCGCGGTCGGTTCGGTTCTGCGGACCGATGTCGCGGTCGGGATCGGCTCCTAGCGTCGGGACCATGATGCCGACAGCCACCAGGGACCTGGTGAACAACACTGATATTCGACTCCGGACGGCCTGGATCCCGCTCCTGATCGGGGCTCTGGTGCTGCCCTTCGCACAACTCCAGACCACCGTGCCGCTGGCCGCCTGGCTGGCGCCGGTGCTCCTGCTCCGGTTCGCCCGGACCGCCCGGGCGAGGGTGTGGCTGCCGGTGCTCGTCCTGGTCACCTGCGTCGCTCAGACCGTCGCGCTGCGAGGGATCTTCGAGTGGCCCGAGGTGGTGATCGTGGGTCTCACCGGCGCCTTCGGCGTCGTCCCGTACCTCGCCGACCGGCTGGTCGCGCGCCGCCTCCGCGGGCTGCCCGCGACGCTCGTCTTCCCGGCAGCGGCCGTGGTCACCGAGTGGCTGATCAGCCTCACCGGCCTCGGCACGCTGGGGTCGTCGGCCAACACCTTCGTCGCCGACGCGGGCCTGCGCCAGATCGTGTCGGTGACCGGGATCTGGGGAGTGACGTTCGTGGTCTGCTGGGTCGCCGCGTCGGTGAACGAGGTCTGGTCGACGGGGGCGACCCGAACCACGGTGCGGCGGGTGCTCGCCCCAGCGGCGGCAGTCGCCCTGGTCGTCCTCGCCACGGGGCAGGCCCGGATCGCCTTCGACCGACCGGCTCCGGACACCGTCCGGGTGGCCGGCCTGGCCGCCGACCGCGCTCTGACCGATGCCATGGACGCCCCGAGCCTGCCGGACCTGGCCGCCGGGACGGCGGAGGTACGCCGCTCGGCCCGCGCGGAGTTCGCGCCGGCGGCCGACGAGCTGCTGGAGCGTACGGTCCGGGTGGCTCGAGACGGGGCCGAGATCGTCTCGTGGGCGGAGGCGGCGGTGTTCGTCCTGGCTGAGGACTCGGACTCGCTGGTCGACCGGGCGCGTGCGGTCGCCCGCGCCGAGGGGATCTACCTGCAGCTCGGCACGGTGGTGGTCCGGGAGACGCAGGAGCACCCGTACGCCGAGAACCATGCGGTCATGATCGGACCCGACGGTGAGGTCATCTGGGACTACCTGAAGACCGTGCACCCGTTCGGCGACAACCAGGTCTACGAGCCCGGCCCGGGCACGGTGCCGACCGTCTCCACGCCGTACGGGGTGCTCTCGACCGTGATCTGCTACGACGCCGACTTCCCCGCACTGGTGCGACAGGCCGGTCGTGCGGGGGCCGACATCCTTCTGGTCCCGGCCAACGACTGGCAGCCGATCGACGCGATGCACGCCCAGGCCGCGACGTACCGTGCGGTCGAGAACGGGCTCACCCTGATGCGGCCGACCGGAGGCGGGCACTCGACCATCGTGAACCACCTGGGGGAGACGCTGGCGTTCGGCGACTACTACACCGCCGACCGCGTCACCGTGATGGCCGACGTACCGATCCGGGCGAAGGCCACGGCCTATCCGTTCGTCGGTGAGGCACTGGTGCTGGTGTCCGCTCTCGCGCTGGCTATCCTCACGCTGGTCTCGCTCGTTCGCCGACGGACGGCGTCACCCGCGGAACAGGAGTGACCGCCATCGCCATGCCAACTCTGGACCGTCGCACCTCGCGTCTCCTCGACCTGTCCAGCTACGGTGCGCTCGTCGTGATGGGCGCGCTCGGGACCTTCGGGCTGCCCGACAACGGCCGCAGAGTGGTCGCCGTGGCGCTGTGCCTCGTGGTCGGCGCGATGACCGCGCTCGGCCCGAGGGCACGGAGCACGGCGGCCAGGGTCGCCATGTTCTCGACCCAGACGACGATGATCGCGGGGCTGGTGCTGCTCGGATCCGAGGACTACGCCTCCTTCGTGTTCCTCTTCTTCGTGCTCAGCGTCCACGTGCCCCTGGTGTTCGGCGACCACGCCTCGATCGTGTGGATCGGGCTGTTCTGGATCATCTCCAGCGCAGCCTCGGTCGCGGCGGATGCCGACAACGCCTGGTTCGCGGTCGTCTTCAACCTCGGCGTCTTCCCGCTGTGCGGGCTGTTCGGCTACACGCTGCGCCGGATGGCGCAGGCCCGCAGCGACGGCGAGGAGGCGCTTGCCCGGCTGCGCGAGGCACAGGACCAGCTGCAGCGGCTCGCGGTCGCCCAGGAGCGCAACCGGCTCTCCCGCGACCTCCACGACAGCGTCAAGCAGCGGGTGTTCGCGATGATCATGCAGCTCGGCACCGCCCAGGCGCTGCTCGACCGGGAGCCCGGCCGCGAGCAGTCGGAGCCCGAAGCGGTTCGTCGCGCCCGGGAGGCGATCGACCACGCCGAGCTCCTGGCCCGCCAGGCCGGTTCCGAGCTGAACCTCGTGATCCAGGAACTGCGGCCGGCCGCTCTCGAGGACCGCGGACTTGCGGACGCGCTGCGCGGCTATGCGCAGGACTGGTCGCGGCAGAACGGCATCCAGGCCCGGGTCACCGTCAGCGGCGACCTGCCCGACCTTCGCGCGCAGCCCGACGTCGAGCATGCCCTGTTCCGGATCGCCCAGGAGGCGATGGCCAACGTGGCCCGCCACAGCCGGGCGACGTCGGTACGCCTCGAGCTGCGGGCGGAGGAGCGGACCGTCGCCCTGTCGATCACCGACGACGGCATCGGGTTCGACCCGGACCGTGCCGCAGGCGGCGTCGGGCTCGTCTCGATGCGCGAGCGTGCCGAAGCGCTCGGCGGCGAGCTGGTCATGGACAGCGCTCCCGGACATGGAGCGACGATCACCGTACGGATGGGAGCTTCGCGATGACGCAGATCTCGGTCGTCCTGGTCGACGACCACGAGATCGTCCGGCAGGGCGTACGTGCCTTCCTCTCGACCCAGCCCGACCTGCTGGTCGTCGGCGACGTCGGCAGCGGAGAGGAGGGCGTCGAGCTCGCCGCCGAGCTGACCCCCGACGTGGTGCTGCTCGACCTGATCATGGAGGGGATGGACGGGGTCGACGCGACCAGGCTGATCAAGGAGGCGAGCCCCCGCAGCCAGGTGGTCATCCTCACCTCCTACGACGACGACGCGAACATCTTCCCGGCGCTGCGCGCGGGTGCGTTGTCGTACGTGCTGAAGGACATCGGGTCCGACGCCCTGGCCGACGCGATCCGCAGCGCCGCCCGCGGCGACGCCGTGCTGCACCCACGGGTCGCCCGGCGGGTCGTCGACGAGCTGCGGGGCGGCCGCGACCGACCGAGCCAGGCGATCAGCAGTCTGACCGACCGCGAGCTCGACGTGGTGCGGCTGGTCGCGGCCGGCCTGACCAACAGCCAGGTCGCCGAACGGCTCGTGCTCAGCGAGAAGACCGTCAAGGGTCACGTCAGCAACGTGCTGGGCAAGCTGCAGCTCAACGATCGGACGCAGCTGGCCGTGCTCGCGTGGCGAGAGGGGATCGCCCGCCGCGGTTGAGCGCATAGCCGATGCCGATGCCCACCGCGGCGGGGGCGAGGACGAGTCCGGCCAGGAACGGGGTCAGGTTCCACAGGTCGCTCCACAGCACGCCGAAGTCACGGTCCCCCTCGAACCAGATCCGGAGCGGACCACTGAGGCCGACCGCGCCGGCGACCAGCGCCCAGCGCACGAACACCGGCGCGAGACGCTTCGCGTGGTAGCCGTCCCACAGACCCCAGAGCCCGGAGACGGCGAGCAGCAGCACGAAGTAGAGCAGGCCGGCGCCGATGGTGGCGTCCTCGGTGCGGACAAGGATGTCGGTTGCGATCGAGAACAGGACGCTGCCGCCGACCATCACGGTCAGCCGTACGAATAGCTTCATGTCTTCAGGTTCCTGGATCGAGGGCGTGCGACGCATGAGCGTGGGTACTCAGATTCGCGGGAACGGCTCGGCGCTTGACAGCCGCGGGGAGGGAAGACATGGTCACGACGGTGAAGTCGAGCAGCGACTGGCAGCCCAGCCATGACCCCGGGTTCGTGCCGGGAGGCGCGGTCCGTCCGACGTCGACGCCGCTCGCCGCCGCGAGAGGTACGGGCGAGGTGGCCGCACTCACCTTCGACGACGGCCCGAACCCCGGCGAGACGGACCGGTTGCTGGACATCCTGGCGGCTCACGAGGTGACCGCGGTGTTCTGCGTCATCGGTCAGAACATCACGGCTCCACGCGGCGCGGAGATCCTGAAGCGGATCGTCGCCGAGGGCCACACGCTGTGCAACCACTCCACCTCCTACGCCGACATGGGCACCTGGTCGCGTGCCGAGGTCGAGCAGGACCTCGAGGCCAACCTCGCCACCATCCGAGAGGCGCTGGGTGACCCGACTCAGAAAGTGCCCTACTTCCGAGCCCCCAACGGCAGCTGGGGCCACACCGGCGAGGTCGCCGCAACCCTCGGCATGCAGCCGCTCGGGCTGGGCAACGTGATCTTCGACTGGGAGGGCAACGATCTGTCCGAGGAGACGCTGACCGACAACCTCCGGGCCGCGATCCGGCCCGGCGCGGTGGCCCTGGCCCACGACGGTGGCGGCGACCGCGAGAACACCGTCCTCGCGGTCGCGACGGTGCTCCCGGAGAAGCTCGCCGAGGGATACACCTTCACGCTGCCGCAGGGCGGCATCCCGGACGACGACTGGACGCCGACGCCTTAGGCCGACCGGCGTCACCGCGTGACCGTCACCTCGGCTCGCGAGCTGTCCGGTGCGATCTCGAATGCGGCCGCCGAGTCCTCGACGCTGACCCGGTAGTCACCCGCCCATCCGCGCACCTTGACTCGCCCCTCGGAATCGGAGCGTAGGTGCGTCGGTCCCAGCCACCATTCCTGCTTGACCAGCCGGTGGAGCGCGTCGTACGCCGGTTTCGGTGTGTCGTCGGCACGCACCAGCCCCGCGGGCGCGCCGAGCCAGGACCCGAGATCGGTGAGGCCCCAGTAGGTGACCGCCTCGACCGACGGGTGCGAGAGCAGGGTGCGGTAGTGACGGACGAGCTCGTCGGCCTGCCGCTCCTCGCCCTCGGGGGTCGAGGGCCAGGTGGGCACCTGGTGATCGTTGAGGTCCTCGACCTCGGCCGGCATGAGGTCGCCGGAGAGGAGCGTCGTCTCGCTGAGGTGGAGCGGGAGGCCGAAGCGGGCGAACCGCTCGAGGACCTCCAAGGTGCGCTCCTCACCCCAGTAGCCCTGGTGCATGTGGCTCTGCAGACCGATCGCGTCGACGGGGATCCCCGCCTCGAGCACACCCTCGATGAGGCACTCGTAGGCCGTGGACATGTTGAAGTCGTTGAGGACGAGACGTACGCCGGGGCCGGCTGCGCGCGCCTCCTCGAACGCCAGACGTGCCATCGGGAGGCGGCCGAGCTGACGGCACAGCCGGGTGATGGCGTTCTGCCGCTCCTCGTTGTCGAAGACCGGCATGATCACCAGCTCGTTGATCGCGTCCCAGGTGTCGACCACCCCGTCGAACGCGGTGACCTCGCGCCGGATCCGGCCGCGGAGGACCTGCTCGACCTCCTCGGTCGGCGCGTCGAGGAGCCAGGCGGGGGAGAGGGTGTGCCAGGCCAGCGGATGCCCTTTGAGGGACACTCCGCGGTCGCGGAACCAGCGCGCCGCGGTGAGCATGCGTTCGGTCTCGGGCTCGCCTCGGGCGGGCTCGAAACCGGACCAGTAGAAGGGCAGCGTCGCTGTGTTGAAC
>NZ_JBHVKN010000186.1:0-10048 GCF_042798075.1 Nocardioides sp. NPDC057772 | reverse complement strand
GGTCGGTCAGGCCACGCAGGATGTCCATGCACTCGTCCATCCGCTTGCCGCGGCGCTTCCAGTCGACGCCGAGGGCGGCGAAGTCTTCCGGCCACGGCGACAGGCCGACGCCGAGCCCGAGCCGGTTGCCGGAGAGGAAGGCCAGGCTCGAGGCCTGCTTGGCCGCCAGCACGGGCGGCCGCACCGGCAGCTTCACCACGAACGGCGTCAGCCGCAGCGTCTCGGTCACCGCGAAGAGGTGGGCGCACAGGATGAACGCCTCGATGAACTCCTTGCCCTGCAGGAACTCCCGGTCGCCGGTGTCGGTGTAGGGGTAGGTGGAGTCGGACTCCTCGGGATAGATCAGGCTGTCGGCCACGGTCATGCTGGTATAGCCCGCCGCCTCCGCCGCCTGGGCAAGCGGTGCGTAGTAGTCGGCCTGCGTCATTGCCTCGGCATAGGTGAAGCGCATGAGCCAACACTAGAACGTGTTCTAAGTTTCTGCCAGAGTGTTCGTCATGCCACCTTCCCGCGATCGTCCCGCAGGCCTGGACTCACCGCTGACGGCAAGAATCATCAAGTACGGTGCCCGCGCCAACGCCGCGCTGTTCAAGCTGACCGACGGCCGGGTGGGCGGTCGGTGGCGGGTGATGGCGGGCTGGCGCAAGCCCGCGCCGGTGCTTCTCCTGGAGCACGTCGGCCGGAAGTCGGGCCGCACCTTCACCACTCCGCTGCTGTTCATGACCTCCGGCGACGATCTCGTGGTCGTCGGCTCCCAGGGCGGATTGCCCAAGGACCCGCAGTGGGTCGCCAACCTGCGCGCCCACCCCGACGTCGCAGTACGGCTCCCCCGCCGGGGCCGTCGCCTCGTCCGGGCTCGCGTCGCCGACCCCGCCGAGCGGGCCGCGTTGTGGCCACGGCTGCTGGAGACGTACGCGGACTTCGAGACGTACCAGACCTGGACCGACCGGGAGATCCCGGTCGTCGTCCTCTCACCTCGCACCCAGGGAGATTCCTCGTGGACATTCAAGAGCTGATCGACCGCGCCGAGATCGCCGACGCCCTGACCCGCTACACGCTCGCCGTCGACACCGGCGACTGGGACGCGCTCGACACCGTCTTCACCACCGACGCTGTCATCGACTACTCCGAGTCCGGCGGCACCGTCGACGCGTACCCCCAGGTCAAGGCCTGGTTGGCAGAGATGCTGCCGGCCTTCTCCAGCAAACGCCTGCACACCCTCGGCCAGATCTCCTACGCCTTCGCCGACTCGGCCGACGAGGCGGAGATCGTCGCGTACTTCGACAACCCCATGGTCATCTCCGACGGCGCCGGAGGTGAACGCATCGTCGAGGTAGGCGGCCTCTACCACCACACCTTCGTCCGTACGCCCGAGGGCTGGCGCTCCCGCAAGCTCCACGAGCAGGTCGTCTGGACCCGGGGGTTCTAGGCAGCCGTTCCTCGCACCACCCAGTCCGCGAGCCGGCCAGCGGCCCGAGCAGGTCCCGGCCGCGGTCGCTCAGTGCGTACTCCACACCCGGCGGCACCGTCGGGAACACCGTGCGCGTCACGACCCCCTCCTCTTCCAGGACCCGCAGGGTCCGGGTGAGCATGCGCTGGCTGATCCCCTCGACCCGGCGACGCAGCTCGTTGTAGCGGTGCGGGCGCTCGGCGAGCATCATCACGACCAGCAGGGTCCACTTGTCCCCGAGCATCTGCACGGCCTGCGTCACCGGGCACGCCTCGTACTCGCCCGCCGCGACTGTCTCCGGCAGACCCGGACCGAGCGCCGCACTCACCATGTGCGTCGTGCCGCACTCCTTCTCGGCCACCCGCTGGGGCACACCGGTGTTCCCATCTGACATTGAAGTGCCTTCTTCCGCGAGAGCCGCCGGACGGCGAGGGTTGCTGACATCAGCAACCTATCCATGAGGGAGAAGAAGATGAGCACGATCGCGGTCCTGGGCGCGGGTCCGGGCCTGGGAATGTCGGTGGCGCAGCGGTTCGCGAAGGAGGGGTACGCCGTGGGGCTGGTCTCGCGCAGCGCAGATCGCCACCCGGGTTACCTGGAGGCTCTGGCATCGACCGGCGTACGCGCCGTCGCGGTCGCGGCCGACCTGCGGGCACCCGGGGAGGCCGCCCGCGCTCTCGCCGAGATCACCTCGGAGCTGGGCCCTGTCGACGTCGTCTACCACGGTCCCGGCGCCCACGACCTGAGCGCGCCGACCGCCGGGATCCTGGAGACCGGACCCGCAGACCTGCGCCGTGCGATGGCCGAGACCGTCGAGCCTGCCGCCGAGGTCGCCTCTCTGGTCCTGCCCTCGATGCGGTCCCGCGGAAGCGGCTCCCTGGTGTACGTCTCCGGGCTCAGCGCGCTCGTCCCGCTGCCGTTCCTCGGCCCCTACGCCGCCGCCTCGGGCGCGCTGCGGACCTACGCCCGCACCCTCGCCGCCGCGGTGGCCGAGGACGGGATCAACGTCGGGTCGCTCGTCGTCGGCGGTCTCATCGAGCGCGGCGACATCCACCAGATGCTCACCGAGCCCGGCACGCCCGCCCCGTACGCCACCCTCGACCCCGACGAGATCGCCGACGCCGTCTGGCGGCTGGCCACCGGAACCGAGGACGAGGTGGTCTTCGACGTGCTCTCGCAGTCGGCAGCGAGCTGACACACCCGGAACGTCGGTCAGGTCGCCGCGAGGTGCTCGATGACGGCGCGGGTGATGACCTGCGGTTGCTGGGCGTTGGCCAGGTGGGCGGAGTCGGGGACGACCAGCAGTCGGCCGTCCTCGACCGCCTCGGCGATCTCCTCGAGATGTGGTGGCGGGGTCGCGGGGTCGTCGGCGCCCGCGATGGCGAGGGTCGGGGCGGTGATCGCGGGCAGGTCGGGGCGCAGGTCCATGTCGGCGATGACCTCGCAGCAGCCGGCGTAACCCTCGGCGGGGGTGCCGGCGACCATCGCCTCGCAGGACGCCTTCACGTCGGGGTTGGTCTGGAGGAAGCGCGGCGTGAACCAGCGGGCGACGACCGCCTCGGCAACCGCGTGGGTGCCGTCGGCGCGCACCGTGGCCGCACGGTCGCGCCAGGCGGAGGACGGCGCCAGGTGCGCGCCGGTGCACAGCAGCACGAGACGATCGACCCGTTCCGGGTTTCGCGCGGCGAGCCGCATCCCGGTCATGCCCCCGAGCGACAGGCCCAGGAAGTGGGCCCGCTCGACGCCGAGGCGATCCAGCAGGGCGACGACGTCGTCGGCCAGGTCGTCGATCGAGTAGGGGCCGGGCGGAACCGGCGAGGCGCCGTGTCCGCGGGTGTCGTAGCGGACGACCCGGAACCGGCGCTCGAGGTCGGCCAGGTTCCCGTCCCACATCGCGTGGGTCGACCCCAGCGAGTTGGACAGCACCACCACCGGACCCTCGGCCCGGCCGGTGACGACGTGGTGGACGTCGACAGCGCTCACGACGCCACCTGCTCATGACAGGGCAGGGTCACGAAGGCTTCTCGGATGGTGGCGTCCATGCCGGAAATCTAGGATCGCCCACCCTGCGTTGTGAAGTATCGATCAGGCGGCCATTGATACGCCCGGCATATCAAGCGCCGCGTATCAACGCGGCGAGCCTCAGCCGAGGCCAGGTCGCGCGTGCAGGCCGCCGCCGGACTCGTAGAGCAGACCCTTGTCCTTGATCAACTGTCCCGCGGCCGCCAGGACCGGGCTGGCGCCGACGGCGGAGCCGGCCATCGAAGTGATCGCCTCGAACATCTTCACCGCGGCGTCGTCCACCGCCGGCCAGTTCCACTCCGACGGCGCGGGACCGATCGGCTCGACGGCGTGCCAGCGGGTCGCGCGGGCCTCGGCCATGGTGGTCAGGGTGCTCCATCCGAGGCCACCGAGACCGACCACACCACCGAAGTTGAGGCTGATCAGCCCCCAGCCGCTGCACTGGTACTCATAGGCCGACGGACCGAACTCAGACTCGTCGAGCTCGACCCGGGTGATCACCGGCTCGGGTCCGGTGTTGGGGGCGTAGAGCTTGAACGCAGGCCGGGCCGCGAGCAGCGAGGCCGATGCCGTCGTGGTGATCTCGCTCAGCGGCTGGCCAGGCGCCGAATAGGCGTCGAAGACCCTGAAACCGAGGTCGAGGGCATAGCCGACGACGAACCGTCGGTCGTCCTGCGCGGCGTAGAAGTTGCGATTGAACACGGTGGGGGGAAACCTCGCTTGTGCCCCACCGACCACCCGCTCTGTTTCGCTGCGGGTGACAGGTGGGATGTGGTTCGGGCAGCGCGACACTATCGCGCCAGGCGCGTCGACCTGGCAACCGGTTGGTGATCTGTGTCTCTCGCGAGTCCCTCAGGAGTAGGTGCCGCGGACGGTGTCGGTGGTCGGCAGCGACTGGCAGCCGAGCCGGATACCGTCGTCGAGGTCCTCCTGCTCGAGCACGTCGTTGCGCACCATCTTCACCTCGCCCTCGAGCAGCCGGAAGGCGCACGCGGAGCACTCGCCCTCGCGACAGGAGTAGGGCGCCTTGATGCCCTTCGACTCGAGGAAGTCGAGCATGGGCGTGCCCGGGTCCCAGTCGTCGTACGTCGTCGTGGTGCCGTCGAGCTCGATCTCCAGCGTCACCGGCTGTTGGGCGATGCCGTCGACGATCTCCGCCTCGGCCTCCTCGACCGGAGCGATGTCGCCGAACGGGTTGCCGCCCAGGGATGCGAACTTCTCCTGGTGGCGCCGCGCCCGCGGGAACTCCAGCTCTTTGAGCGCCGCGACCGTCGCCTTCATGAACGGCGCCGGACCGCAGACGAAGGCGTCGTAGGTCAGGTGGTCGGCCGCGAACGCCTTCAGCTGCTCACCGGTGGGCAGCCCCTGCACGGACTCCAGCCAGTGGACCACCTGGAGCCGGTGCGGGTGCTCGGCGGCGAGCCGCGCCCACTCCTCGGCGAAGATCACCGAGCGCTCGTCGCGGTTGGCGTAGAAGACCACGATCCGCCCTGTGCCCTCCCTCAGGGCGGATCGGGCGATCGAGATGATCGGGGTGACACCCGATCCACCGGCGAAGAGCAGGAAGTCGGCGTCGATGTCGGCAGGGGTGAAGATCCCGCTCGGCGGGAGCACGCGCAGCGTGTCACCGGGGCGAAGGTTGTCGCAGATCCAGTTGGAGGCGTAGCCGTCGACGGTGCGCTTGACGGTCACCGTGAGCGGGTCTCCCGGGGCGCTCGAGAGCGAGTAGCAGCGCGCTGCCAGGCCGTCGCGGTCGCTGGGCACCGCGACCGTCAGGAACTGCCCCGGCTTCGGCTGGAAGGCGTGCTTCGCGTCCTCGGGCACCTCGAAGACGATCGAGTGGGCCTCGGCGGTCTCCTTGATGACGTCGCGGACGGGCAGCAGGAAGGAGTCAGTAGCCATCCTCGGCTCCGATCTGGATCCGGCCGTCGGCGACGGCCGCTTCGATGGACGCGGCCAGACGGGGGCAGCGGGCGTGGACGAGCCGCGCGCCGTCGGCGGCAGCCTTGCGACGTACGAGATCTGGGCACTGGGCTTGCGCCTCGGCCGTCCACTGGACGGAGGTCTGGTGCTCGCTGTTCTTCTTCACACCGACACGGGCCAGGCAGTCCAGGCACTCCACCTCGACCAGACGGGCCTGAGTGTAGAGCCGCTGATCCTCGACGGTGTCCGGGGACGTCGGGACGAACGAGGCCATCAACTGACCCCTGCGTCGCTCGACTCAGGGTTCCCGGCCTTGTCGGCCTCGATCCGGCGGAGGTTCTCGGCGACCTCCTCGTGCCAGTATTCGTTGGCCTTGGTGGTGTCGACCTCGAACTCGAAGCGAGCCCGCATCTCGGGCTCGATGTCGGCGACGTCGACGTAGAACTGCTCGTACCAGCGGCGCAGCTGGTAGACCGGGCCGTCCTCCTCGCACAGCAGCGGGTTCTGCACCGGCACCTTGTTCTGCCAGATGTGGACGTCCTGGAGGAACCCGTCGCCGAACATGTCGGCGTACTTCTTGCCGATGAAGTTGGCGGTCTTGTCGTCGAGCCCCTCGGGCTTCTTGACGGTGATGCCGTACTGCAGGAGGAACGAGTCCGGACCGGTCGGGATGTGGCAGTTGATGAGGATCACCTCGGTCACGAAGCCTTTGTAGTCGACCTCGAGCCAGTTGATCATGTACGCCGGGCCGTAGTAGGTCGCCTCGGACTTGAGGAACATGTCGGCGTCGCCGTAGCCGCCGGCCACGTCGGGGCGCCCCTTGGACGCCATGTACTGCGTGGCGGTGTGATCCTCGAAGACGTTGCGGAAGTCGGTCGGGAAGGCGAAGTGCACGTAGTAGAAGTGCGCCATGTCGACCACGTTGTCGATCAGCTCGCGGCAGTGGCTGCCCTTGATCGGGACGGTGTTCCAGATCCAGTCGGTGTAGACCTCGCGGTTGCTGATGTCGGGCAGCTCCGGCGGCAGGATGTCGTAGTCGGCCGTCGAGCCCTCGGGGTCGTGCCAGATCAGCAGCGAGTCGTTGCGGATCACGGTCTCGTACGCCTTCGTGCGGGCGCGCAGCGGGACGCGACGGGCGTAGGGGATCTGCTTGCAGCGGCCGTCGGCACCCCAGCGCCAGTCGTGGAACGGACAGCCGATCTCGTCGCCCTTCACGGTGCCTTGGGTGAGATCGCCGCCCATGTGGCGGCAGTAGCCGTCGAGCACGCCGAGCTCGCCCTTGCTGTTCTCCCAGACGACCAGCTTGCCGCCGAACGCCTCGACCGCGTGCGGCTTGCCGTCCTTGAACTGGCTGGCCAGGCCCAGACAGTGCCAACCGCGCGCGAAGCGCTCCGGCTGGGAGCCGTGGTCGAGCGTGCGGGTCTGGGTGGTGGGGTCGGCCATGGTCGTACCTTCCGCTGGTCTGAGCCTGGTGGGCCTGTTCAAAAACAAGAACCTGTTCTAGTTTTATCACATGCATGTGGCCTTGACACCCGCCCAGGAGCAACTTCGCTCAGAGCTCAACTCCTATTTCGCCCAGCTGGTCACGCCCGAGCGCCGTGCCGCGCTCGCCCGGGCATCGGGCGAGTTCGGCGACGAGGCCGACAAGGAGGTCTACCTCTCGACCATCCGGCAGATCGGTGCGGATGGCTGGCTCGGGATCGGCTGGCCGAAGGAGTACGGCGGCCAGGACCGCTCCATGGTGGAGCAGCTCATCTTCACCGATGCCGCCGCCGTGGCCGGGGTGCCGATCCCCTACCTCACGCTCAACACGGTCGGCCCGACGATCATGCGGTTCGGGACCGAGGAGCAGAAGGCGTACTTCCTGCCGAAGATCCTCGCCGGCGAGCTGCACTTCTCGATCGGCTACTCCGAACCGGGCTCGGGGACCGACCTCGCCTCGCTGCAGACGAAGGCGGTGCTCGACGAAGGCACCGGCGAGTGGGTGATCAACGGCCAGAAGATGTGGACGTCGTTGATCCAGTATGCGGACTGGATCTGGCTCGCCTGCCGGACGGAGCCGGAGGCGTCGCGCCACAAGGGGCTGTCGATGATCCTGGTGCCGACGTCGGCGGAGGGGTTCTCCTACACACCGGTCCAGACCGTGGCCGGGGTCGGCACCTCGGCGACCTACTACTCGGACGTGCGCGTGCCTGCCTCGAACCTCGTCTCCGAGCGAGGCGGTGGCTGGGCGCTGATGACCAACCAGCTCAACCACGAGCGGGTCGCGCTCACCTCGGCCGCGCCGCTGGTGCACTCGCTGGGGCTGGTGACGGAGTGGGCGCGGACGACCACCGTCCCCGGTGGGGGTCGCGTCATCGACGCCGAGTGGGTCCAGCTCGCGCTGGGCCGGGCGCATGCCCGCATCGAGGCACTCTCCCTGGTCAACTGGAAGCTCGCCTCGGACGCCGACCACGGGGTCGCGCTCTCGCCGGCCGAGGCGTCGGCGACCAAGGTGTACGGCTCGGAGCTGGCGACCGAGGTCTACCGGACGCTCATGGAGATCGTCGGACCACACGCGGGCCTGACCGCCGACTCCCCCGGCGCCGTGCTCGCCGGACGCCTGGAGCGGTTCCACCGCTCGTCGCTGGTGATGACCTTCGGCGGCGGCACCAACGAGATCCAGCGAGACATCATCGGCTACGTGGGCCTCGGCCTCCCCGCCGCCAAGCGCTGACCACCCCGACCCCCGAGGACACCTCATGGACTTCTCCTTCACCACCGAATCCGACGACGCCGCCGAGCTCGCGGCCAAGATCATCGGCGACGCGACCACGCTCGAACGGCTGCGTACGGTCGAGGCGGACGCCGGCGACCGCGGCCGCTTCGACGCCTCCCTCTGGTCCGCCCTCGGCGAGGCCGGGTTGCTCGGCCTCCATCTGCCCGAGGACCATGACGGCGCCGGGCTCGGGCTCATCGAGCTGTGCCGCGTGCTGGTCGAGGCAGGACGGCGCGTCGCGCCGACGCCACTGGCGGTGCACGGGCCGTGCGGGCTGCTCCTTGCGGAGACCGCTGCGGACGCGCTGACCGGCGTGGCCGACGGGTCTCGTGTGCTCGCCGCCGCGGTCGCCGAGGAGCACTCCCACCTGCCCGACTCCCCCACCGTCATCGCCTCGGGCGACACGATCACGGGCGTGAAGACCCTGGTCAGGGCCGGGATGATCGCCGACGCGTTCCTGGTCACCGCCTCGGTTCCGGACGGCACCGTCGGGGTCTTCCTGGTCGAGGCGTCGGCCGCCGGCGTCGACCGCCACGCTCAGCACACCAGCGACGGAGACGTCACCGCGCTCGTATCCTTCGCCTCCGCGCCGGCGCGCCGGATCGGCGACGCCTCCACCGCAGCCCGCCTCGGTGAGCTGCTGACCGTCGCCGCTGCCGCCGAGCTGCTGGGGGTCACCGAGGGAGCGCTCGAGCTCACCTCCTCGTACGCCAAGACACGCGAGCAGTTCGGCCGTGCCATCGGCACCTTCCAGGCCGTCTCCCAGCGCCTGGCCGACGGGTTCATCGACGTACTCGCCCAGCGACTCACCCTCTGGCAGGCCGCCTGGCGGGTCTCGTCCGGACTTCCCGCCGCCGACCAGGTGGCCGTCGCCAAGCTCTGGGCCGCCGACGCCGCCCACCGCCTCGCCCACACGACCGTCCACGTCCACGGCGGGGTCGGGATCGACCTGGACGGCGAGGCGCATCGCTACTTCACCACCGCCAAGCGCTTCGAGTTCGTCTTCGGCGGGGCGACCGAGCAGGCTCTGCGGATCGGACGTACGTTCGCGGCGTCCTGACCTTGCGGCGGCCCTGGGGGCTCGGGTGTTTCGCCCGAGCCCCTCTCGTCGTGGCGGTTCTCTGTGCTGTATTGCGACAAGCAACCGGGCTGTGCGATAGCGCTGCGGGTTATCGAGCGCAGGATGTGCGCCGTCGCGGTCGCGATCGCCGGCGTCCTCTATGAGGTGGCCGCTCCCCGCGCCGACGAGACCACGCTCGACGGCGCGGCGGCCTGGGCCTCGGCCGACTGGAGCGTCGCTCACATCAGCGCCATCGTGGCCCTCATCCTGATCCCCCTCGGCTACAACGCGATCAGGGCTTCATCGACAGCACAACGCTGGAGAGGACCCGCCTTCGCCGCAGCCACCATCGGCCACATCGGCTCGGGGCCGACCATCTCCTACTACAGGGGCTGAGGCGCTCGGACTCCCTTCCCCGCTGGAGCGCCGTCCAGCTCGGCACTGGCCGCAGTTCATGTGGGGATCTGGATGTGTGTCCGTCGGTCTCGTGCCTGGGTTCCAGCGCGGGTGGGGCCAATTCGTTGTCTGGGTTGGGAGTTCTAGAACCAGGGTGTATGGGTTGGGTGCCATTCACCTGACTTGTCCGGGTTCCAGCGTGGTCTGGCTTAATCGGGGATACCTGTCCCTGATTGGGTTCGGCTTGTTTGATGTGGTAGGCTCGGCGCAGGCGTGAACGTGAAGGCCGACCACCTCGAAAGAGGCGTGCCCTTCTCATCCGAGAGCCATCGGGTGCGGGGTGATCCAGGGGAACCAGGGGCGTGAACGCTGAGCTGCGAGGGTAAGTAATAGCCCGTACTGCCGGGCCTCCGAGACCAGCGAACCAGACGGATCTGCG
>NZ_JBHVKN010000185.1:0-10176 GCF_042798075.1 Nocardioides sp. NPDC057772 | reverse complement strand
TGCACGAGGACCCGGGGGTGCCCAACGAGGGCCGACCCGGGCGCGGGCTCCCCCTGCGGCACGGCATGGTCCTGCAGCGCCGAGGCGAGCACGGCGTTGAAGTTGAGCTGACTCTGCTCCCAGGTGTGCTTGCGGGCGTGCCAGCGGGCGCCTTCGGCCAGCTCCTTGCGGCGGATCTCGTCGCCGAGCAGATGGTCGAGCGCGGCCACGAACCCCGCCTGGTCATCGACCAGCACGCCGGACTCGCCGTCGTCGATCGACTCGGTCGTCCCGCCCGCGTCGCGGAAGGCGACGGTCGGGGTGCCGTGCTGGGCGGCCTCGGTGACCACCAGGCCCCAGCCCTCCTTCAGCGAGGGCAGCGCCATCAGCCAGGACCGCTCGTAGACCGCCTCCTTGGTCTCCTCGTCGACGTGCCCCAGCATCTCGACGAAGTCCCCGGCCCCCACCCGGGAGACGTACGCAGCCAGCTCGTCGGCCCACCAGCCACCGCCCACGATGGTCAGCCGCAGGTCCGGGTAGGTCGCCCGCAGCGCCGCCACCGCGTCGACCGCGAGCTCGACCCGCTTGTGCGGCACCAGCCTCCCGACGACGCAGATGGAGGGGTGCTCGGTCTTGGCCGGCTGGTCGCTCAGCGCGGGCGCGGCGCCGTTGTGCACGACCGCGACCCGGGCGGGGTCGACGCCGAGCGTGGCCAGCTCGGCCCGGGTGGCGCGAGAGACCGCGACGTACTGCTTGCGGCGGTAGAGCCGCGGCGCCAGCCACGACTCGATCCACCAGCCGACACGTCCGGACAGCCCCGGGTAGACCACCGGCCACTGCTCGCGGTGGACGTGATGGACGAGCACCGTGACCGGCGCCCGGGTGCCGAGCGGCGTGAAGAACGGCAGTCCGTTCTGCACGTCGATGACCGCATCGACGCGACCGATCGGGCCCAGCCGGCCGAGCGCGAGCAGCAGCACGCCCCACAGATAGATGCTGAGCTTGCCGCCGCGGCGTACGTAGCGGACGCCGTCGCGCTCCTCGCGGGCCCGAGCACCCGGGTAGGCCGCGGTGAAGACGGTCACCCGCGCTCCGGCATCGACCAGGCCGGCGGTGATCTGGTGGAGGTAGTGCTCGGCCCCACCGGCTTCAGGGTTGTCAGAATCGCGCCAGCTGAACACGGCGACATGGCCGCCGTTCAGCTGCGCTCCCTCGTTGGCGCGCAAAATACGGTGCTCCCCTGGATCTCGCAGTTCCCCGCTGCTGAGTGCTCCCTCCCCAGGGGTCACGCAGTTACTGGAGAGTAGGACATTTCGTGACGAAATGCACACCCTCTGGGGTAATCGGTTAGGGTTCCCGCCGTGCCGAACCTCCTCGACTCCCAGCGCGACGCCCCGGCCGGCACCGGCTGGAAGGCGACCTTGCGGCGCTCCGTGCGCCTCTTCAGCGACTTCCGCGTCGAGCAGACCGACCCGGCACGCTTCTACACGGCGCTGGCGGCCGACTCGGTGGGACAGCTGGCCCACTACACCGACGGTGAGACGTTGGACGGCACCGTGCTGCTCGACGTCGGTGGCGGCCCGGGCTACTTCCGCGACGCGTTCATGCGGGCCGGCGCGACCTACCTGGCGCTGGACGCCGACGCCGGCGAGATGCAGGGCGCCGGCATCGTCGCCGAGGGCAGCATGCTGGGCGACGGGATGCGGCTTCCCGTCCGGACCGGAAGCGTCGACGCCTGCTACTCCTCCAACGTGCTCGAGCACGTCCCGACCCCGACCGCGATGCTCGACGAGATGCTCCGGGTCACCAAGCCCGGCGGTGTCGTGTTCTGCTCCTACACGTTGTGGTGGGGCCCCTGGGGCGGCCACGAGACCAGCCCCTGGCACCTGCTCGGCGGCCGCTACGCGCGCCGCCGCTACCAGCGCAAGCACGGCCACGAGCCCAAGAACAGGTTCGGCGAGTCGATGTACGCGGCGACCGCCTCCGCCGGGCTGCGCTGGGCGCGCGCCCAGCGCAAGGCGGGCAACGCCGAGATCCTGGCTGCGGTTCCGCGCTACCACCCTGCGTGGGCGGCGTGGCTGATGCGGGTCCCGGTGGTGAGGGAGGTGCTCTCGTGGAACCTCCTGCTCGTGCTGCGCAAGACGTGACCCCGGAGCCGCCCTCGGCCACCTCGCCCCTGCGGATCACCGCCTACGTCGCGATCCTGACCGCGATCACGTTCACCCAGGCCCCGGGCCGGATCGTCGCGGACACCAAGTTCGACCTCAGCGCCGACCCGTGGGCCTTCCTGGCCCGGGCCCTGCACATGTGGGACGCCCAGGGCGCGTTCGGCCAGGTGCAGAACCAGGCGATCGGCTACTTGTGGCCGATGGGGCCCTTCTACGGGCTGGGCCAGCTGGCGCAGCTGCCGGAGTGGGTGATCCAGCGGCTGTGGTGGGCGCTGCTGCTCAACCTGGCGTTCCTCGGGGTCCTGATGGTCGCCCGGGAGCTGCGGCTGGGGCGGCCGTGGGCGCAGGTGGCGGGCGCCGCGGCGTACGTCCTGACACCACGCGTGATGACCATCCTCGGCGCCAACTCGGCGGAGCTGTGGCCGACCGCGGTGGCGCCGTGGGTGCTCCTCGCGGTCATCCGCGCCAGCGGCACCACCACGACGAAGGACCTGCTGCGCTGGTGTGCGCTGGCCGCCCTCGCGGTCGCCTGCGCGGGCGGCGTCAACGCGACCGCGGTCTCGGCGGTGCTGGTCCCGGGCGTGGTCTTCCTGCTGACCCGCACCGGCGCGCGGCGATTCGCCGTCCTCGTCCTGTGGGGCGTGTTCACCGTCGTCGCCACCTTGTGGTGGACGATCCCGCTGGTCCTCCAGGGCCGCTACATCCCGCCGTTCCTCGACTACATCGAGACCGCTGCGGTGACCGCCTCGACCACCGGCCTGCTGCCGACGCTGCTCGGCACCTCCGACTGGGTCGCCTACGCCGACCCGATCTACTACCCGGCCGGGCAGCTCCTGCACGCCACGCCCTACCTCGTCCTCGACGCGGCCGCCGTCGTCGCGATCGGGCTGGCGGGGCTGGCCGGGGTGGGCCGGGCGCGCCGCCATCCGGAGAGCCGGTTCCTCATCTGCTGCGTGCTGGTCGGTGTCGTCCTGGTCGGGATCGGCTACACCGGCGCGCTGGCCGGCTGGGGCGCCGAGGCCCGGCAGGACCTCGTCGACGGCGCGCTGGCCGCGGTCCGCAACAGCCACAAGTACGACGCCGTGCTCCGCCTCGGGCTCGCCGCCGGAGTCGTGCTCGCCGTCGAGACCATCCTCTTCCGCGCCGGCCTGGCCCGTGCCTCGGGCACGAGCACCAGGGCCGCGCAGTGGCTGCGAACCGTGTTCGTCATCGCCGTGGCTGCCTCGCTGGCCGGGCTCGCGGTGCCCTGGGTGCGCGGCCAGGTGCCACCGCCGGGCTCGATCGAGAACGTTCCCGGCTTCTGGACCGACGCGGCCGACCACCTCTCCGAGAACGACGACGGCGGCGTGACGCTCGTGGTCCCCGCGGCGCGGTTCGGCGACTACCTGTGGGGGAGCACCCACGACGAGGTCCTGCAGCCGTACGCCGACTCCCGCTGGGCCGTGCGCGGCGTGGTGCCGCTGGCCGAGCCGGGCAACGTCGTCTGGCTCGACCGGGTCACCGAGGAGCTGGAGCGCGGCACCCCGAGCGCGGATCTCGCGCCGATGCTGGCCAAGGCCGGCGTCACCCGGCTGCTGGTGCGCAACGACCTCCACTGGGGGACGACCGGCGCCCCACCGCCCTCGCTCGTGCATGCCACCCTCGACCAGTCGCCGGGGTTGACCCGGGAGGCGAGGTTCGGCGCCGACTTCGGCAACACCACCTACCACCGCGAGAAGGGCACCCGGGTGCTCGTCGACGGGGGACTGGCCGGGGAGTATCCCCCGATCGAGATCTACCGCGTCGAGGACGCGTCCGCCGGTGCGACGCTCATCCCCGCGAGGACGACCGTCATCGGCGACCCCGGCGAGCCCGCCAGCGGGGCTCAGGCGGTGCTGACCGCTGACGACACCCGATCGGCCGAGGACGCCGAGACCCAGGCCGATGTCATCCTGACCGACGGGCAGCGGCGGCGTACGACGATCTTCTCCGGGGTCCGCGCCAACTCCTCGGCAACCCGCACCGCCGAGGAGGGCGTCGACTCCGACCAGCCCGAGAGCTTCCACCGCTACCTGGAGGACCAGGAGCGGTGGCAGAGCACCATGGTCTGGCGCGGCGTCGAGGCCGTGGAGGCCTCCAGCTCCGCGGCCACCCCGGCCGAGGTCCCGGTCGACCGGGGCCGAGCGCCCTCGGCCGCCCTGGACGGCGACCCCGACACCGAGTGGCGCACCGAGACCGGCTGGGGGCTCGAGCCCGAGGGCGCCTGGCTGCGGGTGCGGTTCGAGGACGAGGTCGACCTCGGCCGGGTCACCATCACGCTGCCCGACAACGTGGTCGGGGTCGAGCGGCTCGAGCTCGTCGCCGGCGCCCAGATGCGCAAGGTCTACGCCCCGCAGCCGGGGCAGCAGGCGACGTACGACCTCACCGGGTTCAGCGCGCGCACCCTCACCATCACCGCCCGCGGCGCCACCGCCCACGGCCCCTGGGGGATCAGCGAGCTCGACATCGAGGGGGTCGAGGCGCAGCGCCTGGTCGCGCTCCCGGAGCCGCCGCAGGACGCCACGATCCGCAAGATCCGGCTCGGCCGCGACACCGACCGCAGCGGCTGCATCTCCCAGGGCGGGGTGCTCTACTGCGAGCCCTTCCTGGCCGGCACCGGCGACGACGGCGACCACCTCGACCGGCTGGTCACGCTGACCCGCGGACAGTCCTTCCACGTCACCGGGACGGTGTCGCTGCGCCGCGATCACTCCTACGCCGAGGCCGCCGCCGCCCTCGCCGGCGTCGACATCACCGCCCCGAGCAGTGGCGACATCGCCCAGTCGGCGCTCGCGATGACCGACGGCGACGACGGCACCTCCTGGCGCGCTCCGTCGACCGAGCCGGCCGCGGTGACCCTCGGGCTGCCCGAGCGGCAGCGGATCAGGTCGCTGCGACTCGTCGTGAACGAGGCCGCCCCGGTCAGTATCCCCACGGAGGTCGAGATCACCGACCTGCGCCGCCCCAAGCGCACGGTCACCCGCGAGGTCGGCGAGGACGGCGACGTCGCCGTGCCCGCCGGCTGGCGCACCGACCGGCTCCGCATCCGGATCACCGAGACCGACGCCGCCTACGACCAGCCCTCGAGCATGGCCGACGCCACCGAGCTGCCCGCCGGCATCTCGGAGCTGCAGGTCAACGGCCGTGCGCTCGGCGACGGCCGGCTTCGGGCGGGCTGCGCCGAGGGGCCTCAGATCCGCGTGGGCGACCGGCTGCTGCGTACATCGGTCAACGGGTCGCTCTCCGATCTGCTGCGGGGCGGTGAGGCGTCGCTGAAGGTCTGCGGCACCACACCGCTCGCGCTGGCCGCCGGTGAGAACACCCTCCTCGCCGACCCGGCCCCGATCGCCTCGGGCTCCGCTTCGGCAGGTGGCGCGCTTCGGTTCGACAGCCTCGAGCTGCGCGCCGAGGTGATCGCGGACGCCGAGCCGCCGACCGCGGTCGAGGTGGAGCGGGACGATCGCGACGCCGCGGTCTCGGCGACGGTCTCGGCAGAGACCTACGACCGTGTGCTCGTGCTCCCGCAGAACATCAACACCGGAGCCACCGCGACCCTGGACGGCAAGGCGCTTCGCCCCCAGCGGGTCGACGGCTGGCAGCAGGGCTGGATCGTGCCCGCCGGAGCCGGGGGAGAGGTACGTTTCGGCTTCGCGCCCGAGCGCACCTACCGAGCCGGGCTGCTCGCCGGCGCGGGCGGCGCGGCGCTGGCGCTGGCGCTCGCGCTGGTGACCTCATGGCGCCGCCGTGGCACCCCACCCAGCCTCGAGCTGTTCCCGGTGGCCGCGCCGTGGCGGTGGTACGACGGTGGGCTGCTGGTCCTCGTGGCCGGTCTGCTCGCCGGCTGGTGGGGTGCGCTGGCCGCCGTGGTGGCCTGGCTGCTGCCACGGGTGACGGGCCGCCGGCCGGCCGTCGTACGTCTCCTGGCCATCGGCTCCGGGGCCGCGCTGCTCGCCGGCGCCCTCGCGGTCGAGATCCTCCCGGCCGCCTGGGATCTGCCGTGGGATCCGCCCGCCTGGACGGCTCAGGCGCTCTCGCTGGCCGCCGTCGTGCTCGTGGCCGCCTCCGCCTCCGCGGGGCCGCGCTCCGAGGACGCGGGCGCGCGCGAGGGCCGAAGCGAGGGGCGCCAGCCGCGCAGACGCATCACCCTGCGCTCGAACAAGGTGTAGGAGAGTGCCGCCAGGGGAATCGTGACCGCGACGGTCATGCCCAGCACCGTCCAGAAGCGGTCGGCGAACACCTCGAAGCCGAGGACCTCCATGCCCATCAGCAGCACGAACATGTGGATCGAGAAGATGCCGTAGGAGACCTCGCCCAGGGCGGTGGGCACCGGGCTTGCCAGCCAGCGGCGGACCGGACCCTCGAGCTCGGGTCCGAAGACCACCGGGAAGACGACGCAGACGGCGACCGCACCGTAGAGCACGCACTTGAGTGCGGCCTCGGCCGGTGTCGGTGGACCGGAGAGGCCCATCGGGCCGGTGATCGGCGTGCACGCGGCGATGAAGAGCCCCAGTGCCAACAACCACCATCCGGCCAGGTCACGCGCGGCGGCGTCGAGCCGCGTACGCGCGCCGGGGTGGACGGAGCAGGCCGCGAGCGTCGTCCCGGCGAGGAACCAGGGGAGGTATGCAGGCAGCCACTCCGCCGCGAACGGCTGCGCGATCCAGGTGCGGGCACCGGCCGCGAAGACCACGCCGCCGACCGAGAGCAGCAGCGAGACGACGAGCACCCTGCGTAGGGCCAGGCGGTTCCGCGGTGTCAGTAGCCGCACGACCAGCGGTAGCGCGAGGTAGAAGGCGACCTCGGTGCACAGGCTCCACATGTGCGCCAGGCCGTACGCGTGGGAATCCTGGGTGTAGATCTGGGTCAGCGTGAGGTTGGCGATCCAGTCACCGAGATCGGCGTCGGAGTTCTCGGGGACGACGAGGAGACAGACAGCGACCACCACCCAGTAGAGCGGCAGGATCCGCAGTGCCCGCTTCCACAGGTAGCGCCCGGTGCTGGGAGGCGGGGTGCCTTCGGCGCTGGCCACGAACCACGGCCTGGCCAGCAGGAACCCGGAGATCACGAAGAACAGGGCGACGCCGAGGTCGAAGTGGGCCAGCATCGCGCCGGTCCAGCCACGTTCGTAGCGGCCGGTGTGGAAGCCGACGTGGGTCAGCACCACCATCAGTGCCCCGACTGCCCGCAGGGCGTCGAGGGTGAGGAAGCGGCGGTCCATCAGTCGCCTTCCCCGGCGCCCGAGATCGGGTCGCCGTACGGAACGACCTCGCCGACCTCGATGTCGCTCACGCATGGCTTCGAACCGGGCGTCAGGCTCTCGAAACCGACCGTGTCGAAGCGGCCCTCACCCGTGCGCAGGTAGAGGCTGCGGTATCCGGGCTCGATCTCGACGTCGTACGAGTGGTCTCCGGCTGTCACTCGCATCCGGCCAGCGTCCTCGGTGCCGGCGGCATAGCTGACGCGGATCCACCACCCCTCGCCGTGGACGCCACCGTCCAAGGCCACCTCGAGGGACGTCTGGCGCACTCGCAGCGGGCACTGGTCCGGGCTCGGCGTCGGATCGACCGCGCCCACGGAGCGGCGTTCCGGCTCGACCGCCGCGGGGCGGATGTGGCCCTTGTCGTCGACCACGAAGAGATGATTGGTGCTCGACCGTGGAAATTCCATCTTGTCGGCGAGCGGCCGGAGCACGGCGCTGACCTGGTTGTACGGGTAGGAGGCGCCCCAGACCATCCATCCGGGGACAGGGCCGTCCGCCATCGGCAGCGGTTCCTCGACCCCCTCGAGGTCGGCCTGAACCGTGTCGATGTAGCGCCGGGTGTGGTCGTCGTCGTGCCAGCCCTGGGCGTAGGAGTAGGACGAGAAGAGCCCCAGGGCCGCGACCACCGCGGTGGCGACCGCCACCCGCTTGGGTACGTCCAGGAACGGCGAGGTGCGCGTCGGGGTGAGTGTCTCCACCGCCCCGCGCAGCGGCAGCGTGGCCAGCGCGAGCGCCATCGCGGTGACCGCGATCGTGTCGGTGAGATAGCGGTAGGCGAGCGCGATGTCGGCGCCGACGGCGCCTGCCCGGATGGCGGTGATCAGCGCGATGTCGACGACGAGGATGCCGCCCACGAGCCACCAGGCCCGCAGCGCGATCGAGCGGGTGCGGGCGAGCTCGTAGGTCAGCAGCGCCAGCACGCCGACCGCGAGCACCGAGACCACCGCTCCGGGCTCGGCCCAGCCGGCCGAGTTGCCCTCGAGCCAGGTCCAGCGCAGCGGCCCGCCGACCACGCCGGGCGCCCACGACTCGAACAGGAACCGCTGCGCGACCAGCGCGAACCCGTTGGCGTCGGAGCTGCGCGAGGCCTCCGACGATCCGGCGCCGAGGACGAGGTAGGCGACCACGGAGCCGATCGAGACGACCCCGTAGAGCAGCACGCCGGGCAGGTAGCGGGTCAAGACGGTGCGCAGCCGGGTCAGGATGTCGCCGGTGGCGAACCAGCCCAGCGCCAGCACGGCGTAGGGCCAGAACAGCAGCATCGCCTTCTCGCCGAAGGCGATCGCGGCCAGGGTGATGAGCATGGTCAGCAGGGCCCAGCGGAACCGCCGCGTACGCAGGTAGTTGAGGTGTGCCCACGACCCCCAGAAGATCGCGGCGAGGAACGGCAGCTGGGTGATGCCGGGGCCCCAGGACAGGAACGCCGGCAGGCTGATCGAGGAGAACAGGAACAGGGCCAGCGGGGGCAGGATCCCGCGCCGCGGGCCGAAGGCGGAGCAGAGGAACACCAGCGTGCCGAGGTTCGCGACCGCCTGCAGCACCAGCAGCTCGGCGGCCGGGTAGGCCCAGGCGTACGGGTCGAGGCTGAAGTTCCAGGCGGTCAGTGCGAACGCTCCCGGCATCAGGTGGCCGGCGAAGCCGTGGAAGAGCAGGTCGGCCGAGAGCCCGTCCGACATCAGCTTGGACATGAAGTTGGCGTCGTCGAAGCGGTACCACGAGCCGCTCAGCGCCCACGCGCGGAAGGCGAGCTGGGCCGCGATCAGGGCGAGCGCGGCAGCGACGACACTTCTGGGAGTCGCCAGGACGCCGTCGGCAGCGGGCGCGTCAGCGGGCCCGCCGGTGTGCCCGGCAGCGGTGGTCGTGGGGTGGGGGGAGGACACGAAGAGGAAGTGTCGCACAGCAGTTTGTGACCCGTTGCACACCTATCCGGGTATTGCTGCTACGGTTCGCGGATCGAGGGGGGACCTGAGGCCTTGGGAGGGGCAGAAACATGCGAAGAGTGATTGGTTACGTCTTCTTGCTGGTCGGCGCGTTCGCGCTGGTCGCGGCCGCAGTGGCGGGCTTCTGGGGCAGGGACGCCGCGGCGACCGTGCCGCTCGACGTGGACACCACGACCGTCCTGGACGGCACCGCCAGCGGCGCGCTGGCCAAGTCGGACACCCCGGTGCCGGTGAGGTACACCCGGACGACCGAGGCGGCTCCGAAGGACTCGACCGACGACGTGGTCGTCTTCGTCGAGGCCGGCTGCATCATGATCCAGGAGGGTGAGACGCCCCCGTGCGCCCGCGCCGAGGAGGACGACCGCGTGGTCATCACCACCGAGCGTGCCTACGCCATGGACCGCAAGACCTCCGAGGTCGTCGAGGACCAGGCCACGTACGTCGGTGAGGAGCGGGCCGTCGACGGGATGACCGGCCTGGCCGGCAAGTTCCCGTTCGACACGCAGCGTCACGACTACAACTACTGGGACGACACGCTCGGCACGACCGTGATCGCCAAGTACATCGACGACGTCGACGTCGAGGGCGTGAAGACCTACCAGTTCGAGGTCTCGGCGTCCTCCGACGACGAGATCCTGTCGAAGGGCGAGGACGGCGAGCCCGACACCGACGACGACGTCCGCGGCTCCTACGAGGCCACCCAGACGATCTATGTCGAGCCGACCACCGGTTCCTACATCGACCAGAGCGCGACCCAGAAGATGGTCACCAGCAGCGGCATGGTGCTGATCGACGCGGAGATGAGCTACTC
>NZ_JBHVKN010000184.1:0-10189 GCF_042798075.1 Nocardioides sp. NPDC057772 | reverse complement strand
GCATCGGGATGTTGAGGCCACGCTCGCGGGCGACGTCGCGGGCGTGCTCGTAGCCGGCGTCGACGTGACGCATGACGCCGGTGCCGGGGTCGTTGGTCAGGACGCGCTCGATCTTCTCCGCCGCCAGCGGGGTGCCGTCGGCGACACACACCTGACCGGCGTGGATGGAACGGCCGATGCCGACGCCGCCGCCGTGGTGGATGGAGACCCACGAGGCGCCGGAGGCGGTGTTGAGGAGAGCGTTGAGCAGCGGCCAGTCGGCGATCGCGTCGGATCCGTCCTTCATCGCCTCGGTCTCGCGGTAGGGCGAGGCCACCGAGCCGGAGTCGAGGTGGTCGCGGCCGATGACGACCGGCGCGGAGAGCTCCCCGGAGGCGACCATCTCGTTGAACTTCAGCCCGGCGAGGTGGCGCTCCTTGTAGCCCAGCCAGCAGATCCGCGCCGGCAGGCCCTCGAAGTGCACCTTCTCGCCGGCCTGGGTGATCCAGCGCTTGAGCCCCTCGTTCTCGGGGAAGAGCTCGACGATCGCCCGGTCGGTCTTGGCGATGTCCTCGGGGTCGCCCGAGAGCGCCGCCCAGCGGAAGGGGCCGAGTCCCTCCTCGAAGAGCGGGCGGATGTAGGCGGGTACGAAGCCCGGGAACGCGAACGCGTTCGCGAAGCCACCGAGGCGGGCCCCCTCGCGCAGCGAGTTGCCGTAGTCGAACACCTCGGCGCCGCGGTCCATGAAGCCGACCATCGCCTCGACGTGCTTGGCCATCGAGGCCTGCGCCTTCTCGGTGAAGTCGTCGGGGTCCTCCTCGGCCCGCGCCGCCCACTCCTCGACGGTGTAGTCCAGCGGGAGGTAGGAGAGCGGGTCGTGCGCCGAGGTCTGGTCGGTGACGATGTCGACCTCCACGCCGCGCGCCAGGATCTCCGGGAAGACCGCGGCGCAGTTGCCGACGAGGCCGATGGAGCGCGGCGTACGCGCCTTCTTGGCCTCCTCCGCCTGGGCCAGCGCGTCCTCGAGGGAGCTGGCGACGGTGTCCATGTAGCCGTGGTCGACCCGGCGCCGGAGGCGGGACTCGTCGACGTCGACGACGATCACGACGCCCTCGTTGAGCGTGACCGCGAGTGGCTGGGCGCCGCCCATGCCGCCGGCGCCGCCGGTCAGGGTCAGGGTGCCGGCGAGCGAGCCGCCGAACTTCTTGCGTGCGATGGCGGCGAAGCACTCGTAGGTGCCCTGCAGGATGCCCTGGGTGCCGATGTAGATCCACGAGCCGGCGGTCATCTGGCCGTACATGGTCAGGCCGAGCGACTCCAGCCGACGGAACTCCGGCCAGGTGGCCCAGTCGCCGACGAGGTTGGAGTTGGCGATCAGGACCCGGGGCGCCCACTCGTGGGTGCGGAAGACGCCGACCGGCTTGCCGGACTGCACCAGCAGCGTCTCGTCGGCCTCGAGTTCGTCGAGGGTGCGGACGATGGCGTCGTACGCCTCCCAGGATCGCGCGGCGCGGCCGGTGCCCCCGTAGACGACCAGGTCGTCGGGGCGTTCGGCCACCTCCGGGTCGAGGTTGTTCATCAGCATGCGCTTGGCGGCCTCGGTCTGCCAGGTCTTGGCGGTGATCTCGGGGCCGCGCGCTGCGCGGACAGTGCGTGGTTCGCTCATGTGGTCCATCTCACCTCATCGGAGGAGCGGGCGTCAGCCCGCCCCGGCGAAAAGCTCGTTCTGGGGGCTGGTATCGGCGCATTTTCCCGCCTTGGCGGGATTCTGTCGCGGGATCTACGGGTCGCCCACGCCACTTTCCCGCCATGGCGGGAAAGTGGCGCGCGGTAGCGGTCAGTGGATCTCGGCGAGGGTGCGCGCCTTGTCGAGCAGCGCACCGGTGGCGACGAGGTCGACGACCGCCTTGATGTCGGGCGCGAGGTACCGGTCGGGGCCGGGGGCCGGGACCAGGGTGCGGATCTCCTCGACCAGCGCAGCGCCCACCGGACCCGGACGCTCCGGGGCGCGCATGTCGATCGCCCGGGCGGCGGTGAGGATCTCGATGGCGACGACCTGACGTGCCCCGGAGATGGCGCGGCGGAGCTTGCGGGCGGCGTTCCAGCCCATCGAGACGTGGTCCTCCTGCATCGCGGAGGTGGGGATGGAGTCGACCGACGCCGGGACGGCGAGGCGCTTGAGGTCGGAGACGATCCCGGCCTGGGTGTACTGCGCGATCATGTGCCCGGAGTCGACGCCGGGGTCGTGGGCGAGGAACGGTGGCAGTCCATGGTTGCGGGCCTTGTCGAGGAACCGGTCGGTGCGGCGCTCGGAGATCGAGGCGAGGTCGGCGGTGGCGATGGCCAGGAAGTCGAGTACGTAGCCGACCGGCGCCCCGTGGAAGTTGCCGTTGGACTCCACCCGGCCGTCGTGGGTGATCACCGGGTTGTCGACCGCGCTGGCGAGCTCGGTCTCGGCCACCCGCGCGGCGTGGGCCATGGTGTCGCGGACCGCGCCGTGGACCTGGGGCGCGCAGCGCAGGGAGTAGGCGTCCTGCACCCGGGTGAACCCGGTACCGCGGTGGTCGGCGACGATGCCGCTGCCGGCGAGGACAGCGCGGATGTTGGCGGCGGAGGTCGCCTGGCCGGCGTGCGGGCGCAGCGCTTGAAGGTCCTCGGCGAAGACGCTGTCGGTGCCCTGGAGCCCCTCGATGCTGAGCGCACCGGCGATGTCGGCGGTGGCCACCAGGTCGTCGAGGTCGGCGAGGGCCAAGACGAGCATCGCCAGCATCCCGTCGGTGCCGTTGATGAGCGCCAGCCCCTCCTTCTCGCGCAGCGCGACCGGGGTGATTCCGGCGGCGGCGAGCGCGTCGGCCGCGGGCACGAGGTCACCGTCGGCGTTGCGTACGTCGCCCTCGCCCATCGCCGCGAGGGCGCAGTGGGCGAGCGGGGCCAGGTCACCGGAGCAGCCCAGCGAGCCGTACTCGCCGATGACCGGGGTGATCTGGGCGTTCAGGAGCGCGGCGTAGGTCTCGGCGACCTCGGGGCGCACCCCGGTCCGCCCGGTGGCGAGGGTCGAGAGGCGGAGCAGCATGAGGCCGCGTACGACCTCCTTCTCGATCTCGGCGCCGGAGGACGCCGCGTGCGAGCGGACCAGCGAGGCCTGCAGCTGGGCGCGGTGCTCGGGCGGGATCGAGGTGTTGGCCAGCGCACCGAAGCCGGTCGAGATGCCGTAGTGGGGCCGGGTGTCGTGGGCGAGGTCCTCGATGAGCGCGCGGCTGGTGGCCATCGCGGTCAGCGACTCGTCGGTGAGGGTGATGGGGGCGTCATGACGGGCGACGGCGACTACCTGGTCGAAGGTGAGGGCGCCGACCCCGACGGGAACCGTGGTGTTGGTCATGAGGTGAGTGGATCACATCACACTCAGGCGGGTGCGCACAGGCCGTTGTCGGCGGCTTCCTTCTCCTGTTGGTCGGGGGTCACGGACTCGGCCGGGACCTCGTTCGGCGAGGCGCTGACCTCGGGGTTCCCGGGAGCGGCGGAGCTCGTCGGTGCGGCCGGAGTCGTCGGAGCGGCGGGGGTCGTCGGATCATGGAGCGGACGGTCCTCGAGCATCCGCTGCCACAGCCGGTCGGCCTCCGGGAGGATCTGCAGGCGACCCCAGTTGGGATCGCCTTCGGGGAAGGCCCGGTTGGGCACGGTCTCGAACTCGATGCTGCCCGGGTCGACGTCGCGCATCTGAGCAGCCAGGTCGGCCAGGCCGGCGACGGAGCCGATGTCGGTGGTGATCGACTTCGACAGCTCGGTGGCGAAGGTGGCCAGCCGGCGGGGGCGGGTCAGCGTGCCGGCGGAGAGGACCTTGGTGGCGAGAGCGGTGAGGAAGTACTGCTGGCGCCTCATCCGGCCCAGATCGGCGTTGGGGGTGGAGGAGCGGTTGCGTACGTAGTCGAGCGCCTGCTTCCCGCGCAGGTTGTGGGTCCCGGCGGGCAGGAAGATGTTGTGCTCCTCGTCGTCGATCTCCTCGGGGATGCAGATCGTGACGCCACCGACGGCGTCGACCATGCCGCGGAACCCGGCGAAGTCGAGGGCGAGATAGTGGTCGACCGGGATGCCGGTGAGCAGCTCGGTCTGGCGGGCGGTGCAGATCGGGCCGCCGAGGGAGTAGGCCTGGTTCCACATCACGCCGCTCGCCTCGGGGATCGTGGTGCCGTCCGGGGCGGTGCACTCGGGCCGGTCGACGAGCGCGTCGCGGGGGATCGAGACGCCGTAGGCCGACTTCCGGTCGGCGGCGACATGCAGCAGGATCGTGCTGTCGGAGCCGCCCGAGCCGCCCTCGCCGTCGATCGAGCAGCCGTCGCAGTCGCGTCCGTCGGTGCCGAGGATCAAGATGTTCAGCGGCTGCTTGGGACCCTCGTCCGCGTCCTCCGGCTCGTCGACGAGGTGGTGGATGTCACCGCCCGAGCCGAGGTTGCGGTTGAGGTGGCCGTAGAACGCCCAGGTGCCGATCCCGGTGCCGACCGCCAGAAACAGCATCGTGACCACGACGGTGAGCACGACCGTGCGTGTGCCCGACCCGGTTTCCGACCTCATCACCCTCCCTCGCCCGTCCGTGAGCTGACCGTCTGCGTGTGCAGCCCACACAGGTTGTACGCGCTAGTGCGCCGAGAGGTTGCTTCTTCAGGTAACGGCAATGTGAAACCATGAGGAAGGCGCTGTCCGAAAACCGCGCGTAATTTCGTTCCTGACACGGCAACATGGAGAGCATGAATGGGACGACGAGCGAGAACGGACTCGACTTCGAATCGTGCTATCGCGCCGTTCGGTCGCGCGACCGGCGCTTCGACGGTGTCTTCTACACGGCGGTGGCCTCGACCGGGATCTACTGTCGTCCCTCGTGCCCGGCGCGGACCCCGGCGCTGACCAATGTCTCCTTCCATCGGACCGCGGCGGCGGCGCAGGCAGCCGGCTACCGCGCCTGCAAGCGCTGCCGTCCCGACGCCACCCCGGGCAGCCCGGAGTGGGACGTGGCCGCGACCCTGGCCGGGCGGGCGATGCGGCTGATCTCCGACGGCGTCGTCGACCGGGAAGGCGTCGAGGGGCTGGCCCGCCGGGTCGGTTACTCGCCGCGCCACCTGACCCGGCTGCTGACCACCGAGCTCGGCGCTGGCCCGCTGGCACTGGCTCGCGCGCGCCGCGCACAGACCGCCCGGACGCTGGTCGAGACCACCGAGCTCGGCTTCGCCGACATCGCCTTCGCGGCGGGCTTCTCGAGCGTACGCCAGTTCAACGACACCGTCCGCGAGGTCTACGCGGCCTCGCCGACCGAGCTCCGCGGACGCCGCGGCTCCCGGCGCCGGGCCGACGGGACGATCGCGCTGCGGCTCGCCGTCCGCACCCCGTTCGCGGGCCGAGCCCTGCACGCCTTCCTGCGCGACCACCTGGTGCCGGGCGTCGAGGTCGCGGGCGTCGACGAGGGGCGGCTGTGGTTCGCGCGGACCCTCGATCTGCCCAACGGGCCGGGCACGCTCCGCCTCGAGCTCGCCGACATCCCCGAGGGCGAGACCGGCTTCGTCCATGCGACCTTCAAGCTCGCCGACCTGCGCGACACCACCGCGGCCGTCGAGCGCGCCCGGCGGCTGCTCGATGCCGACTGCGACCCGCGCGCGGTCGGCGACGTCTTCGCCGGTGATCCGGTGATCGGGCCGCTGGCCCTGGCGCTGCCGGGTCTGCGGGTGCCCGGCACCGTGGACGGGGGCGAGCTGGCGCTGCGTACGATCGTGGGGCAGCAGGTCTCGGTCGCCGGGGCGCGCACGGTGCTGGCCGGGATCGTCGCCGAGCACGGTCGTCCGATCACCACCGAGATCGACGGCCTCACTCATCTGTTCCCGTCCGCGGAGACCCTGGCGGCCGCCGACCCGGCCGGCATGCCGATGCCGCGCTCGCGCGGGCGGGCCGTCACCGGTCTGGCCGCGGCGCTCGCCTCCGGCGAGCTCCAGCTCGACCGTGGCACCGACCGCGACGTCGTGCACGAGCAGCTGCTCGGCTTGCCCGGCGTCGGCCCCTGGACCGCCGACTACGTCGCGCTGCGCGCTCTCGGCCATCCCGATGTCTTCCTGCCGACCGACGTCGGCATCCGACGAGCGCTGGACGTGCTCGGCGCGCCGATGGCGGATGCCGCCGCGTGGCGGCCCTGGCGCTCGTACGCCTTGCTCTACCTGTGGACTTCACTGACTGCTTTGGAGGAACTCTGATGTGGACCATCATCGACTCGCCCGTCGGCGAGCTCCGGCTGGTCGCGTTCGACGGCGCGATCACCGCGATCGACTTCATGCCCGCGCTGTACGCCGAGGGCCGGCCGCGCGGGGAACGCTCCGACTCGGACCCGTTGCTCCGGGAGTGCGCCCGTCAGCTGGCCGAGTACTTCGCGGGTGACCGGGTCGTCTTCGACCTCCCGCTGGCTCCTGTGGGGACGCCGTTCCAGGTGAGGGTGTGGGAGCAGCTGCAGCAGATCGAGTACGGCACCACGTGCTCCTACGGCCAGATCGCCGGCCGTCTCGAGATGACCGGCCATGGCGCCCGTGCCGTCGGGCTCGCCAACGGGAAGAACCCCATCCCGATCGTCATCCCGTGCCACCGCGTCGTCGGCGCGGACGGCTCGCTGACCGGCTACGCCGGCGGCCTGGACCGTAAGACGACGCTGCTGGGCCTGGAGAGCGGTTCCCTCTTCTGATGCCGAGACTGCAGAAGTGGCGGCCGACTCGTCAGTTGTGGCGTACGTCGCTGGTTGTCTGTGCGCTCGCCGCCGCGCTCGCCGGGTGCGGTGAGGAGACCGTGGGCCCGGCGGGGTCAGGTTCGCCCGCGGAGCCGGTGAAGCCCGCGACCGGGGAGAGCCTCCGGAGCGTGGGGGAGAACCGGCTGCTCGTCAACGGGCAGTTGGCGTGCGACCAGGACGTGTCGAGCGACGAGGCGAAGGACACGATCGAACGCGTCGGCGGGCTGCAGCAGCCGACCTGGTCGGTGCGGTTCGCGGAGAGCACCGCCGCGGGTGTGGTCGTGCTGGTCGCCGGGGACCTCGAGGACGCCGAGCCGCGGCTCTTCGAGGACTATCAGGTCGCCGCGATCGTCGGGCTGGCCGAGGACCAGTCGCGGGCCGAGGACTTCAAGGCTGTGCGGGAGGCGGTGCGGGAGATCTGCGGCTGAATGCTCACCGAGGTAACTCGGTGAGCATCCGGCGACGCTACTCCGCAGCCGCGCGCCGCAGCGACTCCGAGAGCCGGTCGGCAGCAGCCAGAACAGCGGGAGCGTGCATCTTCCCGGGCTGGCGGGTGAGCCGCTCGAGGGGGCCGGAGACGGAGACGGCGGCGATGACCTTGCCGCCGGGGGAGCGGACCGGAGCCGAGACGGACGCGACGCCGGCCTCGCGCTCGCCGATCGACTGCGCCCAGCCGCGGCGGCGGATGCCGGACAGGGCGGCGGCGGAGAAGGCGGCGTTCTGCAGGCCACGGTGGAGACGCTCGGGGTCCTCCCAGGCGATCAGTATCTGAGCGGCCGACCCGGCACGCATCGTCAGTTGGGAGCCGACGGGGATGGTGTCGCGGAGGCCGGAGGGGCGCTCGGCGGCGGCGACGCAGACACGGAAGTCGCCCTGGCGCCGCCACAGCTGCGCCGACTCGCCGGTGATGTCGCGCAGACGCGCCAGGACGGGCCCGGCGGTGGCGAGCAGCCGGTCCTCGCCGGCGGCGGCGGACAGCTCGGCCAGGCGCGGGCCGAGGACGAAGCGGCCCTGCATGTCGCGGGCGACCAGACGGTGGTGCTCGAGCGCGACCGCCAGACGGTGCGCGGTCGGACGGGCGAGACCCGTCCCGGCCACCAGACCCGCGAGGGTCGCCGGGCCGGATTCGAGAGCTGTGAGCACAAGGGCGGCCTTGTCGAGCACACCCACACCGCTGGAACTGTCCATATCGCAAGACTAACTTCTCAGAACCTGAGATGCAACGTTAGGCTCGGAGAAGCAGACTGGAAGTGGCGGATCTGACATCGCGATTCAACGCTCGAGCCGCCACCGGCCACTACAGACCAAAGATGCCAGATGGAGAACGTGTCATGGGCAGGACCTTGTCGGAGAAGGTGTGGGACGAGCATGTCGTCCGGTCGACCGCGGGAGAGCCGGATCTCCTCTACATCGACCTTCACCTCATCCACGAGGTGACCAGCCCGCAGGCTTTCGACGGCCTGCGGCTGTCCAACCGGAAGGTGCGCCGTCCGGACCTCACCATCGCCACCGAGGACCACAACGTCCCGACCGTCGACTGGGACAAGCCGATCGCCGACCCGGTCAGCCGCACCCAGGTCGAGACGCTGCGCAAGAACGCCGAGGAGTTCGGCGTACGTCTCCACCCGCTCGGCGACGCCGAGCAGGGGATCGTCCACGTGGTGGGTCCGCAGCTGGGGCTCACCCAGCCCGGCATGACGATCGTGTGCGGTGACTCCCACACGAGCACGCACGGCGCGTTCGGCGCGATCGCGTTCGGCATCGGCACCTCCGAGGTCGAGCACGTGCTGGCGACCCAGACGCTCATGCAGGACAAGCCGAAGACCATGGCGGTCACCGTCAACGGCACTCTGCCCGAGGGTGTGAGCGCCAAGGACCTGATCCTCACCCTGATCTCCAAGACCGGCACGGGCGGCGGCCAGGGCTACATCGTGGAGTATCGCGGCGAGGCCATCCGCGCGCTCTCCATGGAGGCCCGGATGACGATCTGCAACATGTCGATCGAGTGGGGCGCCAAGGCCGGGATGATCGCCCCCGACGAGACCACCTTCGCCTACATCAAGGACAAGCCCGAGGCTCCGAAGGGCGCCGAGTGGGAACAGGCCGTGGCGCACTGGAAGTCCCTGGTCACCGACGAGGACGCGGTCTTCGACAAGGAGATCGTCCTCGACGCCGCCGAGGTCACCCCGTTCGTCACCTGGGGCACCAACCCGGGCCAGGGCGTCCCGCTGGGCGCCGCCGTCCCGAGCCCCGACGACTTCGAGGACGCCGACGAGAAGATCGCGGCCGAGAAGGCCTTGGCCTACATGGGCCTGGAGGCCGGCACCCCGATGCGCGAGGTGCACATCGACACCGTCTTCCTCGGCTCCTGCACCAACGGGCGCATGGAGGACCTGCGTACGGCTGCCGACATCATCCAGGGCCACCACGTCGCCGAGGGCACCCGCTTCCTGGTCGTGCCGGGATCGGCCAAGGTGCGCCTGCAGGCCGAGGAAGAGGGTCTGCACAAGATCTTCCTCGACGCCGGCGCCGAGTGGCGCGGCGCGGGCTGCTCGATGTGCCTGGGCATGAACCCCGACACCCTCGCCCCCGGCGAGCGCAGCGCGTCGACCTCCAACCGCAACTTCGAGGGCCGCCAGGGCAAGGGCGGTCGCACCCACCTGGTCTCGCCGGAGGTGGCCGCCGCCACCGCCGTACGCGGCACCCTCTCCTCGCCCGCCGACCTGACTCTCGTGGAGGCCTGACATGGACAAGTTCACCACCCACACCGGCGTCGGCGTGCCGCTGCGCCGCAGCAACGTCGACACCGACCAGATCATCCCCGCGGTCTACCTCAAGCGCGTCACCCGCACCGGCTTCGAGGACGGCCTCTTCGCCGCCTGGCGCAACGACCCGTCCTTCGTCCTCAACAACGAGGCGTACGCCGGGGCCTCCGTCCTCGTCGCCGGCCCCGACTTCGGCACCGGCTCCTCGCGTGAGCACGCCGTCTGGGCACTCATGGACTACGGCTTCCGCGTCGTCATCTCCAGCCGCTTCGGGGACATCTTCCGTGGCAACTCCGGCAAGGCCGGCCTGCTCGCGGCGAAGGTCGACGAGAAGGTCGTCCAGAAGCTGTGGGACTACCTCGACGACAACCCCGGCGCCTCGATCACGGTGGACCTCGAGTCCCGCACCGTCCGGGCCGGCGAGGGCGTCGACGCCATCGAGGACTCCTTCGACATCGACGACTACACCCGCTGGCGCCTCCTCGAGGGCCTCGACGACATCGGCATCACGCTGTCCCACGCCGATGACATCGCGGCGTACGAGGCCACCCGGCCCTCCTTCAAGCCGGTCACCCAGCACGCCTGACCGCCGAGAAGGCGCTCGCGTCGGCCGAGACGTCAGTTGGGTCGGCCGAGACGTCAGTTATGTAGATCGAATTGTCAGTTGTGGGCGACGAGAGTGCACTCCTGTCTC
>NZ_JBHVKN010000183.1:0-10270 GCF_042798075.1 Nocardioides sp. NPDC057772 | reverse complement strand
CGTTCTGGCTGCCAGCACGGATCTGCCACCAGGTCGAACTCCTTTCGGGGCTACCTCTCGGATGTCGGACGCGTTGTGGTGGCGGACCGTCCGCGTGTCGGCACTCCAGACGTTCGGCCGCAAGCGCATACGCGACAATCGCTGCTCACCTCAGGTCAGCGAGGAAGCGGTGATGCTCAGGAGCCACGGGCTTTCAGATATCGCAGGCCCTGTTTCATGTAGGCGCGGGGATTCGTGTCCAGATGCGCCGCCCATGCCTCGAGGCGCCTCGCCAAATTGGTTGCTCGAGAGCCCCTGGCCTCAGACCACGCCGTGCTCGAAGGCGAAGGCTGTGGCGGCGGTGCGGGAGCGCACGTCGAGCTTGGTGAAGATGTTGGAGAGATGGCGGGCGACGGTCTTCTCGCTGAGGACGAGGTCGGCGGCGATCTGGGCGTTGCTGCGGCCGGAGGCGACGAGGCGGAGGACTTCGGCCTCGCGGGCGGTGAGGCCGGCGGGCAGAGAGGCGGGAGCTAGCAGGGCGTCTGCTTCGTCGGCGGCGGGGCGGGCGCCGATCTGCCGGAACGCTGTACGCGCCGCCTCGAGCTCGCGGCGGGACGACTCGGTGTCGCCGGCCTCTGCCAGTGCGCGCCCGGTCAGCAGCCGGGCACGGCTTCGGTCGTAGGTGGCGTCGGCGCGGGCCCACAGCTGCTGCGCCTTGCGCAGGTAGGGGAGGGCACCGGCGGGGTCCCCGGCACTCAGCTCGACGGCACCGTGCGCGTGCGCGGCCGATGCCTCCAGCCAGTCGCAGCCGAAGGCGCCGGCCAGGGCGTCGAGCTCGGCGGCCACGTCGCGGGCCCGGTCGACCTCGCCGGCATCGATCAGCACGTCCACCGCGGCAGGCAGGAGACGGCAGCGCTGCACCGGACCACCTGTCTCCGCGAGCAGCCGGTCGATCGCGGCCAGCGCCGCGGCGCCTTGACCACGGGCCGACCAGAGCAGCGCGAGGCCGGGCTGCGGGTCGAAGCCGCTGTCGGCGGCGCGCTCGTAAGCGGCATCGGCCTCGGCGTACTCGCCGCGGAGCCGGAGCACCTCGCCGGCCTCGTACGCCGCCAGCCCGACCGCGTCCGGCGCGTTCACCTCCTGGTAGCGGCGGGTCGCGTGCTCGAACTCCTCCAGAGCCTGCTGCCACTCGCCGTGCAGCCGCAGCAGCTGGCCGCGGTGGACCGCGCACTGGCCGGTGAATGCCAGCGGCCCGGGCTGGGCGGCGCACCAGCGCTCCAGCGCGGCCGTCCACTCCGCGACCCGGCCGAAGTCGCTGATCTCCTGGCAGCCCTCGATCGCGGTGCAGTAGACGTGGCCTGCGATGACGGGGGAGGCCTCGCCCGCGATCACGCGGACCATCGCTTCGTCGAGCAGAGCGAGGCCTTCGACGACCCGGCCGGAGTAGATCGCCATCCGGCCCTGGGAGCAGAGGCCCAGGGCGATGAGGTCGGGTTCGGCATGGCGCCGGCCGCGCTCTGCCACCTTGTCGGCGTAGCCGGCGGCCGCGGCGAAGTCACCGGTGCCCAGGGCGCGGAACATCCGCAGGAAGTCCACCCAGCCGACCTCGACGCCGTCGTCGGAGCCGGCGACGAGCCCCTCGGCTCGCGAGGTCCAGCCGCGCGCGAGCGCGCTCTCGCCGTGGACGTGCGCCGTCATCGTGATCCGGAACGCGCAGCGGACCGAGCGCCCGAGATCGGCGGCCTCTTGGCTCGACAAGAAGGCACGCTGCAGGGCGGCGATGGTCTCGTCGTGGTGTCCGGTCAGCTCGGCGGCGACGGCGAAGTCCTCGAGGTCAGCGGCCGAGAGCACGGCGTGGTCGGCCGCCGACCAGGCGCTGTAGGCCGCGGCCCAGTCGCCGCGGTCGAAGTCGACGCGGGCGCTCTCCAGCTGGACGTCGGCCACGGCAGGAACCTCCCCTGGAGAGCGTACGCCGATCAGGCGCCGACGGAGACCCGTGAGGCCGCCCGCATCCGGGACGTGACCCGGTCCGCGACGAGCGCCGCGTCGCGCCCGGCTCCCGCGAGGAGCATCGAGCTGAACGCGTACTGGAAGCTGAGGCCGCAGAAGAAGAGCCCGTCGGCCTCCGCGACGACGCCGCGCATCTCCCGTGGCCAGCCGTCCTCGTCGAGCACCGGCAGGTGGATCCAGTCGAAGGCCTGTCGGAACCCCGTCGCCCACACGACGGTTCCGACCCCGCGGGGCTCGCCATCGATGACGGGCAGCCCGTCACGTACCTCCTCGATCCGCGAGGTCACCCGCTCGACGCCGCGGGCGGCCAGGTCGGAGCGCTTCACCCGCAGCATCGGCCCGCCGTGGCGCCGGATCGCGGGCATCTCCTTGCGGCCGATCGGCGTACGCCGGGTGAGCACGTGGCGCCAGGCGAAGAGCAGCACCGGGAAGAGCACGTGCATGACCGGCGAGTCCAGGCGCGGCGGGATCTGACCGCAGTCGCGGCCGGCCAGGATCGTCGGCCGCGACTCGGCGACCTCGAAGGCGATGTCGCAGCCGGAGTGGCTGGCTCCGACGACGAGGACCGCGCCGTCGCGCAGCTGCCCGGGGCGGCGGTACTCGCTGGAGTGGAGCTGCAGGATCGACGGGTCGAGCTGCGCAGAGATCGCCGGGACGTGAGGCGTACGCCCGAAGGTTCCCGTCGCCACCACGACGTTGTCGCAGGTCCAGGTGCCGCGGTCGGTCGTCACCCGGAAACCGTCACCGTGCCGGTCGAGCCCGGTGACCCGGGTCTCGAGCCGGACCGGCAGCTCGAAGGTGCGGGCGTACGTCTCGAGGTAGTCGCCCACGTCGTCCTTGCCGGGGAACGACCATCTCTTCGCCGGGAACGCCATGCCGGGGAGGCCGTCGTACTTGGCCGGAGAGTAGAGCCGGAGCGTGTCCCACTGGCGCCGCCAGTTGTCGCCGATCCGCGCGTTCCCGTCCAGGATCAGGAACGCGCGGCCGCGACGTCGCAGGTGATAGCCGGTCGCCAGGCCGGCCTGGCCGGCACCGATGATGATCGTCTCGATGTGTGTGGTGTCCATACCGGCGACGCTAGGTCTGTGAGCCGCCGCTCCGCGTCGGGCGTACGTCGCATTCGGCGGCCACGGTCAATGGGTCGATCTACTCATCGGCGCGTGTCAGACCGTGCTCAGCTGCAGCGCCGGTGGCCGCAGCCTGGCGCAGCGCGGCCCACCACGCTCGTCGGTCAGGTCGACGGTCGCGATGACGTGCTCGGCAACGGGGACGTCCTCGAGCATGAGCTTGGCCCTCCGGAACATGGTGAAGGCTCCGTCTGGGCCGACGTCTCCCCAGGTCAGATAGACGAACCGGGATCCTCGGGCGCCTTGGACGGCCGGGCCACGGAAGTCGGTGCCGGAGTCGCGCTCGACGACCTCGATCTCCGTACGCCAGACCGCAACCTCGCTGTCGCCGGGCACCAGATCGGCGGGATCCCGGCGGACCTGGATGCCCACATGGACGTTGTGGCACGGATCGGTGTCGAGGTGCCAGGACCGGCCTGGGAAGTTGTGACCACGGATCTCGAGCAGCACCGCTCCAGGATGCCATGTGAAGACCGCGAGCTCGTCGCGGATTTTCGATCACGCGGGTAGGTGGGCAGGGAGATACTCGAGACATGACGAAGCAGCCCCCGGAGGACTTCAGCAAGCTCCCGCCCACGGTGCCGCTGGAGGAGACGATCGCCTACCAGCTCCAACCGCAGATCCCGCTCGGCCCCGAAGGTGGCGGCGACGCGGTCGACGGCGGCGGGGACGGCGACTGATCGGACGCCCTCACTAGGGTGAGCGGCGTGGACGAGCCTGAGAAGTCGTTGAAGGAGCGCCTCCGCGAGGCGATGATCGGGTGCCGCGAGAGTGTGTTCCCGGCGTACGCGAGTCCGGCGGAGGTGTTCGACGGGTTGGCGGAGGCCTGCCGCGAGCTCGGGATCGAGGAATGGGACGTGTACGCCGAGCGTGGGCCGGTCGCGCGTCTGGAGGCCGAGGTCGCCGAGCTGCTCGGGAAACCGGCTGCGTACTTCCCCTCCGGGGTGATGGCCCAGCAGGTGGCGCTGCGGATCCACGCCGACAACGCCGGCAACAGGCGGGTCGCGATGCCGGATCTCTCGCACCTGCTCGTGCATGAGGACGACGGGCCGAGGATCCTTCAGGACCTGCGGATCGAACACCTCACCACGGGCCGTGAGACACCCACGAAGGCCCACCTCGACGCAATCCCGGGACCGTTGGCCGCCTGCCTGGTCGAGCTGCCCCTGCGTGACGCGGGCTGTCTGCTGCCGACCTTCGACGAGCTCGCGGAGCTGGCGGAAGGGTGCCGCGAGCGCGGGATCGCGCTCCACATCGACGGCGCCCGGATCTGGGAGTCGCAGCAGTGGTTCGGCAAGCGGCTCGCAGAGATCGCCGGCCTCGCCGACACCGTCTACACCAGCTTCTACAAGGGCCTCGGTGGCCTCGCCGGAGCGGCGCTGCTGGGCGATGACGACTTCGTCGCGCAGGCCAGATTGTGGCGGCATCGGATGGGCGGCACGCTCTACCGGTCCACGGCCGAGGCGGTCGCGGCGCTGGCCGGACTCCGGGACCGGCTCCCGCACATCGGCGAGTGCGTGACCTGGGCGAGGGCGTTGGCGGCAGCCCTTCCGGCGTACGTCACCGTCCAGCCGCCCGTGCCGCACACCAACACCTTCCTGCTGTACGCCGCGGGCGACCCCGACGCTGTCAACACCCGTCTCCTCGCCGCGCTGGAGGAGCACTCCCTCGCGTTCAGCAGACCCTGGAGCGCGAGCGACGAGCCCGGTCGTGTGGTCACCGAGGTGACCGTCGGCCAGGGTGCGCTCGAGCTGGACCCTGAGACCGTCGCCGGTCACATCGCCGCTCTCGTGGATCGAGACTGACCCGGGAGACAGCTCAAAGCGGCATCACGGGCACCCGGCCGGTGATATTTTCGGACGAACCAGCGAAGTCCTACTGAAGGGCAGCCTCATGTCGGTTCAGTTCGAAGTGCGCATCGATGGAATGACCTGCAACCGCTGTGTCGAGAGCGTGACCAACGCTCTTGGAGATCTGGACGGCGTCCACGGCGTCGAGGTCGATCTGAACCCGGGAGCCGTATCGAGCGCGCGCGTCACCGCCGACGCGCCGGTCGAGCCGAGAGTCCTCAGATCAACGCTCGCCAAGGCCGGATTCACGATCGCTCGCGACACCTGAGCGGGGCCGGAGTCGTCCGTGCTCGGCTCTCGTCGGCACTTTCCGTCCCTCACCGCCGAACCTGAACTCGTCTACCTCGACGCCGCCTCCGGCACCCCGTGCCCCGACCCCGTCATCGCCCAGCTCACCGCCGAGCTGCGCGGACCCGCCGGCAACCCCGGCCGGGGCGGTCACCCGTGGGCGCGTGACGCGCTGCGCCGCTTCGAGGTCGCGCGCGCCTCCGTCGCGGCGTTCCTCGGCGCCTCGTCGCCCGACGAGGTGGCCTTCACCCGCGGCGCGACCGGCGCGATGGCGTTCCTGGCCGACCGGTGGGGACCGGGCGCGCTCGCCGACGGCGGCGACATCCTCTACTGTCCCGGCGACCACCTGTCGTCGGTCCGGCCCTGGCTCCGGCTCGCGGAACGGATGCGGCACCAAGGCGTTCGGGCGGTGGCGTACCGCCGTGACCGGCTGGGGCGCATCGACCCGGACGACTTCGCGCGCGTGGCGAGCGGCCGCACCAAGGTCGTCGTCGCCACTGACGTACACAATCTCCACGGCACCCGGACGGATCTCGACACGCTCGCGATCCCGCCTGCCGCGACGGTCTGCCTCGACTGCTCGCAGAGCGCCGGACGGCTGCCGTTGCGGCTCGCCGAGTCCCGTGCCGAGCTCGCCGTCGTGTCGGGCCACAAGATGTTCGGCCCGCCGGGCACGGGCACGGTCTACGTACGGCGCAGTCAGCATCACCGCATCGCCGTCGACCGCGCGGCCGGGCGCAGCGGCCCGGCCCGGCACGTCTCGCCGCTCACCGACGCCGCCGAGGAGGGCAGCCTCGACGGAGCAGGCGCGGCCGCGCTCGCGAGCGCGGCGGCGTTCATCGACGGCATCGGCCTGGAACGCGTCGGAGGTCATCTCACCGGTCTCGCCGCCCGGGTCACTGAAGGGGCGGCTCGGATCGGCGGCGTCACGCTCCTCGGGCCGCCGGCCGGTGCGGACCGGCCGCACAGCGGGATCGCCGCCTTCACCGTCGACGGCCAGGCCGGTGCCGACGTGGCCTTCGCGCTCGAGCAGCGGGGAATCTACGTACGGGCGGGCGACCACTGTCTCGAAGGGCCGCGGGACGACGTGGTCCGGGCGAGCTTCCACCTCTACAACGACGAGAACGACGTAGACCGACTCCTGCAGGGCCTCGCCGCCGCTGCCGAAAGGGACTGACACGTGGAGCACGAAGGCATCCGGTACGACCGCGCCGCCGCCGCCCGCATCCTGGCCGAGGTCGCGGGAGCGGACTTCCTGTCCGGTCCGGCGCCGGTGGCCGGCGCCGTCTCGGTGGAGTATCGCCTCGAGGAGCTCTCGCCGGAGCCTGGGGGGCCACTCACGACCGGCCAGCGCCGTTACCTCGAGTCCTACATGCGGCCGTGCCGCCCCGACCAGGTCGTGACCGCGACCCATCGCGTCACCTGGCGCGACTCCCGCGGGATCGCGAACAGCGGCCACGTCGGACCGGGACCGCTCGGACCGGTCCTGCCGATCGCGGCCAGGGAGGCCGTGATCGCGGTCGCCGACACGATCGCCGCAGCCGAGGCGGTGACCGCCCGCTCGGACGCGCTCGGCGACGACGAGCTCGACGTCCTCGCCGACACCACCACCGACCAGGAGCCAGCCGAGATCTTCCGCGTCGGCGCCGAAGCCGCGGGCCGCGCCCTCGTCCAGCACGGCATGCTCGCCGGGCAGGTCGGCATCGACGACCCGGTCGACTTCGCCGAGGCGATGCTGGCCTCGGGGCTGTACGGCACGGTGGCCTCGACCTGGTTCTGGGAGCTGCAGGCCTCCACCTACCGCCGCGGCATGATCCCCGCACGGCTCGAGCGCACCGGTGGCCGACTGCGCTACACCCCCGAGACCGTCGCGTTGCTCGCCGAGATGAAGCGCCGCACCATCGCCGACGCCCACGAGGTGATGGACCGGGCCCGTGCGGAGGGTCTCGGGGTGCGCGCCGCCATCCATCGCTATCACGTGGAGCTCGACCAGATCTCGCGACAGTACGCCCTGCTGCCGGTCGGGGAGCGCCCGGTCTGCCTCGGGCAGCGGGCACATCAGGTCGACGGAGCGCGGGTCCAGCCGCTCGCCGCGGTGGCCGAGGCGCTGACCGGCGCCTTCCGGTCGGCGGTCGCATCGGTCCGGATCGCCGAGGCGCCCAAGCCCGCCGAAGGAGATGCCCGGTTCGCTGCGGGGGAGCAGGAGTTCGGGGTGCCGGACATGACCTGCAGGCACTGCCGGGTGACGATCACCGCGGTCTTCGACGCCCAGGCCGCCGAGCTGATCGAGGTGGACCTGCACGGAAAGCGGGTCCGGGCCCGGTTCACCGACGCCGACCAGCGCGACCGGGTCTTCGCCGATCTGCGCGATTGCGGCTACACGGTGGCCGAGGGGTGAGCGCTCGCTATCCGCTCCCGGCTGCCCGGCACCCGATCGTGGCCCGGTTCCTCGCCGACGGTGCCGCGGTGGACGAGGCGATCGGACGGTTCGGATCCCCGCTCCACGTCGTCTTCCCCCAGGTCCTGGCCGAGAACGCCGCGGCCCTGACGGCCGTTCTGCGGAGCCACGGAGTTCCGCACGAGGTCTTCTACGCGCACAAGGTGAACGCCTCGACCGCGCTCCTCGCCGAGGCGTACGTCGCCGGGCTGGGTGCGGACGTGGCCTCCTCGGCCGAGCTCGACCGCGCCCTGGCCGCGGGGTTCTCGCCCGGCCGGATCGAGGCCACCGGACCGAAGTCGCCGGCGTTCATCGGGCGGATCGCCGCGCTCGGGATCACCACCAACGCCGACGACCTGTGGGAGCTCGACCGGCTCGCCGCCGCGGTGCCCGCCGGCAGCACCGTCCCGGTCCTGCTGCGGCTCTCCGGCTTCTCCTCACCGGTGGTGCCTCAGTCCCGGTTCGGCATCGACCTCGCCGATGCCGACACCGCCCTGGAGGCCGTACGCCGCGCCCCGGGGCTCGAGCTCCGCGGGGTCGCCTTCCACCTCGACACGGCCGATCCGGCGGCCCGGGTGGACGCGCTGACCGAGTCGATGGCGGTCGTGGCCGCTGCGTACCGCAAGGGTCTGCGACCCTCGGTGATCGACATCGGCGGCGGCTTCCGCCAGCGCTTCGTCGACGATCCGGAGCCGTTCCAGCGGTATGCGCAGGCGCTCGCCGTCGCGGGGCCAGGAGAGCTGGTGTGGCCTGGTCACGACGTCGGCGCGCCGGCGGCGCACAAGTACGGCAACCACCGCCCCACGACCGAGGTGCTGGAGGGGTTCCTGACGGCCGAGATCGAGCGGCGACCGGTCGCCGAGGTCCTGCGCGAGTGCATGCTGACCCTGTGGATCGAACCGGGCAAGGCGCTGGCCGACCACGCCGGCGTCACGCTGGCCACGGTGCTCTACCGCAAACGGGCGGCCGGACGCGACCTGGCCGTCCTCGACCTGTCCCGCAACCAGGTCACCCCGGCCGACCAGGAGGTCCTGGTCGACCCGGTCCTCGTCGACCCGGTCCTCGTCGACGGGCGCGGTGATCCGACCGACGACGGCGTGTTCCTGGCCGGGCGGCTGTGCCTGGAGTCGGACCTGATCAGCCGGCGGAAGGTGTTCCTCGGCTCCGAGCCGGCCAGCGGTGACGTACTCGCGTTCGTGAACACCGCCGCCTATCAGATGGACCTGTCGGCGTCGGCCGCCGCCGGGCACCCGCCTCCGCCGAAGGTCGCGGCGGTCCTGGACGGCGACCGGTTCGTCTTCACCGCCGACGCGTCCGACGATCGCCACGGGAGCTGACCATGCGTTACGACAGCGTGCTCGACATGATCGGCGACACTCCGCTGCTGCGGCTCGACCCCGCGGTGCACGGTGTGCCCGAGGCCGAGATCTTCCTGAAGCTGGAGTCGGCCAACCCGTTCGGCTCCGTCAAGGACCGGGTCGCCTGGGGACTGCTGCGCGACCACATCGACACGATCGCCGCGAACGGACAGGTCATCCTGGAAGCCTCGAGCGGCAACACCGCGAAGGCGCTCCAGATCATCGCCTCGATGCACGGGGTCGGGTTCCGCGCCTTCACCAACCGCGTCCGGGTGCGCGAGGTCCGCGAGATGCTGTCGCTGCTGGGCACCGAGGTGACCGAGATGCCAGGCCTCTCGGAGTGCCCGGACCCGACGGCGCCCAACGACGTGTTCGGGGTCATCGGGGACCTCATGGAGAGCGAGCCGGGCCGCTACCACCACACCTCGCAGTACACCAGCGAGGACAACCTGCGCGCCCACTACGAGCAGACCGGCCGCGAGATCCACCGCGACGCCGGCCCGGTCGACCTCCTCGTGGGCGGGCTCGGCACCACCGGCTCGACCAGAGGTGCCGCGACGTACCTGCGCGAACGCAACCCGGAGACCGCGGTGGTCGGGGTCGTCGCCGCCGAGGGCGACTTCATCCCCGGCATCCGCTCCGCCGCGGAGATGTGGGAGGTCGGGCTCTTCGAACCCGGCTTCTACGACGCGATCGCCGCCGTCGACTCGGCCGACGCGATCTCAGCGAGCCTCGAGCTCGCCACCCGCCACGGCGTGCTCGCCGGTCCCACGACCGGGGCGGCCTACGCGGCGGCGCGGGAACGGCTCCTGGCAGGGCCCGGGGGACCGGTCACGGCGGTCGTGATCGCGTGCGACCGGATGGAGCCGTACCTCTCCTACTACCGCCACCGCCGACCCGACCTCTTCGGGGCGACCCGCCCGGCCGCCGAGGGGCCGGCACCTTCCGTCGGGCCCGAGGAGATGGAGGCATGGACCGCCGCCGGTGAGCACGTGGTCGTCGTCGACGTACGAACGGCCCTGGCGTTCCAGGCCGGTCATGTCCCTGGCGCGATCAATCTCCGCGACGATCTGCTGGAGCAGGTCATGGAGGCCGGGATGCCGTTCTCCGAGGCGTCGCGGGTGGTGTTCGTGTGCCCGACCGGGGACCGGTCGGCTCATCGTGGCGATCGTCATCCTCGCCGTGGTCTCGGCGCGTTCCCGCATTTCCGGGAAACGCCCC
>NZ_JBHVKN010000182.1:0-10438 GCF_042798075.1 Nocardioides sp. NPDC057772 | reverse complement strand
CAGTACCACTTGGCCGTCTTGCCCGACCGGCTGTCGGTGTGGACGCGCAGGCAGAGGCCGGAGACGAGGGGAGGCAGTCGTCGACTGCTCCCCCTGCTGGACCGCGATGATCCCGGCGAGCACGACCAGCCCGCCGATGAGCTGGATGAGGCCCGGGGCCTCCCCGAGCAGCAGCCAGGCGAAGACGACGGCGGAGACGACCTCGAGAAGCCCGACGAAGGACGAGAGGCGCGAGCCGAGGGTGCGGGTGGCGGCGATGCCGGCGGCGTACGCGACCGAGCAGGTCAGCACACCGAGACCGACCAGCGGCCCCCACCAGGGCATCTCCAGGCCGGCCAGGACGACCGGCGAGGTCTCCATCGCGAACGGGATGGCTCCGACCAGGCAGAGCATCGCGAGCAGGATCGTCGCGCCGGTCAGGCCCAGCCAGGCCAGCGCGAGCGGCGGCAGCGTGGTGCTGGAGTGGGCGTTGAGCACGTAGTAGCCGGCCAGCCCGACGGCGGCCGCGGAGCCCCACAGCACGCCGAACGGGTGCACGTTGGCGCCGCTGACCAGGTCGAGGACCAGCACGAGGCCTGCGATGGCGACCAGCGCCCCCACCATCGTCAGCCGCGAGGGCCGCTCGCCGTGGCGCAGCCACATCCATCCGACGACCAGCACGACGCCCATGTATTCCAAGAGCAGCGCCGGCCCGACCGCCATCCACTGCACCGCTGAGAAGAACGCGAACTGCGGCACCACGATCGCCAGCAGTGCGTACGCCACCACGACCCGCCAGCTCCCGGCGACGCTCCGCCACCGGCCGGCGAGCGCGCGCACCGCGAAGGGGGCCAGCACGAGGGCGCCGATGCCGACGCGGAAGACCAGCACGCCGCCCGTCGACCAGCCGGTGTCGAAGAGGCCTCGTCCCAGCGGCCCGGAGAGGCTGAACGTGACTGCGGAGACGACCGCCATCAGCAGTCCGGCAGCCACCAGGGGCGTCTTCTGCGAGCTCTGCGGCACCGCCTCGTCATTGGCCAAAGTCGTCATGACACATGACGATCCCAGCGACGCGGTAATGTGTCAACATGGTTTTCACCCATGACACCGAGGTAGGCCTCCAGGCAGCCGCGGCGCTGGCGAACACCCTCGCCCTGTCCCCCGGCTCGGTCGACGAGCTGGCGACGGTGGCGGCGCTGGACGAGTTCTTCGTGACGTACGACTACACGGGGAGGCACGACCGCGACCGTGCCGAGCTCGAGGAGGTCCGCGCCCTTCGCCCCCGACTGCGAGATCTCCTCACCGCCGAGCGCGACAAGGCCGTGCGGCTGACGAACGAGCTGCTCGCCGAGCACCGGGCCACACCTCAGCTCGTCCGGCACACGACGTACGACTGGCACATCCACGCCACCGAGCCCGACGCCCCGCTGGCGACGCGGATCGCCGTCGAGACCGCGATGGCGATGGTCGACGTCATCCGTGCCGACGAGCTGTCGCGGCTCTCGATCTGCGCCGACGACGGCTGCCTCGGGGTGGTCGTCGACCTCTCCCGCAACCGGTCGAAGCGCTACTGCTCCCCGACCTGCACCAACCGCAACGCGGTCGCGGCCTACCGGGAGCGTCAGGCCGCGAGCACGAAGTAGCGCAGGGCGACGTAGACCCAGGCGACCGCGAGCGTGACGATCGTCACCACGATGCCGTACCTGGTGAACGTCCAGAAGCTGATCGGGTGGCCGGCCTTGGCGGCGAGGCCGAGGACGACGACGTTGGCGCCGGCGGCCACCGCGGTGGTGTTGCCGCCGAGGTCCGCGCCGAAGACGAGCGCCCACCACAGCGGGCTGTCGGCACCCGAGGACGGCGTCGCGGCGACCATCTCCTCCACGATCGGCACCATCGCGGCGGTGTAGGGGATGTTGTCGACGAACCCGCCCACGACGGCCGAGCCGATCATCAGGCCGGTGACGCCGACGAGCTCGTTGTCGCCCATCAGGTCGGCGGCGAAGGTGCCGAGCGAACCGATGACGCCGACCTCGACCAGGCCACCGACCAGCACGAACAGCGCCATGAAGAAGGCCAGGGTCGACCATTCGACCTCCTCCAGGAACGCCTCGGTCTCCGTCCGGGAGACCACCACCATCGCCCCGGCGCCGAGCATCGCGACCAGCGAGGGGTCCAGGTGGAGCTCGGTGTGGAGAACGAAGGCGAGCATCACCAGGGTCAGCACGGCCAGGCAGCGGTAGAGCAGCCGGCGGTCGCGGATCGCCGAGGCGGGTGGCTCGATCAGGCCGTCCAGGCCGACGTGGCCGCGCAGGTCCTTTCGGAAGAGCAGGCGTACGAGTCCGACCAGCACGACCAGCAGGATCAGGCACAGCGGCAGCGAGTGGATCAGGAAGTCGTCGAAGGTCAGGTCGGCCCGGCTGGCCACGATGATGTTGGGCGGGTCGGCGATCAGGGTCGAGGTGCCGCCGACGTTGGCGGCGAGGATGAGCGAGATCAGGTATGGCATCGGGCGCAGCCCCAGCCGCTCGCAGACCGACAGCGTCACCGGCGTCACCAGCAGCACCGTGGTCACGTTGTCGAGGATCGGCGAGAGCGCCGCGGTGACCAGGATCAGCAGCGTCGCCAGTCGCGCCGGGCGGCCGCCGGAGTGCTTGACCGCCCACAGCGCGAGGAACTCGAACAGGCCCGTCTGCTTGAGGACGCCGACGATCACCATCATCCCGAAGAGCAGGAAGATGACATCCCAGTCGACCCCGGTCTCATGACTGAAGAAGGCCGACTCGGCGCTGATGACCCCGATCGCGACCATCGCGGCGACGCCACCCAGAGCGGCGGCGACGCGGTGGACACGCTCGGTGGCGATGAGGCCGTAGGTGACGATGAAGATCGCCACCGCTGCGTACACGATCATGCGTTGAGCTCCATGCCGTCGACTCTCCGCGACGGCGCGCCGGATCCGAATGGGTGCTGCCACCCATAAGGCCAGGCCAGAGAGCATGTCAGGGTTGGGGCATGAGTCACTTGCCCCTCTACTGGCGGGTCTGCCTGACCAACTGGGCCGTGTTCTGCGTCGGCACGCTGGTCCTGGCACTCTCCCCGGCCCGGGTCTCGGAGCGTGTCCTGGCCTCGGAGGCGGTGGTGCTGGCGGTCGGGCTGGCCGTGATGGCGACGCTCAACGCACTCCTGCTGCTACGCAGCCTCGCCCCGATCGACCGGGTGATCCGCACGATGGACTCGGTGGACCACCTCTCCCCCGACCAGCGCCTGCCGACCCACGGCACGGGCGCCGGCGCCCGGCTGGTGGCCAGCTACAACGCGATGCTGGAGCGGCTGGAGACGGAGCGGAGCACCAGCAACGCCAAGGCGCTCGCGGCGCAGGAGGCCGAACGGCACCGGATCGCCCAGGAGCTCCACGACGAGGTCGGGCAGTCGCTGACCGTCGTGCTCCTGGGCCTCAAGGGGCTGGAGCGGCAGGTGCCGGAGTCGGTGCGACCCGATCTCGCCGCCGTGCGCGAGTCCGCCCGCACGGGTATCGACGACGTACGCCGCGTGGCTCGGCAGCTCCGCCCGGGCGTGCTCGAGGATCTCGGCCTGCACGCCGCCCTGGCCGCGCTGGCCACCGACGTCGGCACTCTGGGCCGCACGACCGTACGCCGCACCATCGGGCGCGGGCTGCCCGACCTGCCCCAGGACCGCGAGCTGGTGATCTACCGGGTCGCCCAGGAGGCGCTCACCAACGTCGTACGCCACGCCCGCGCCGCCACCGCCGAGCTCTCCCTGTGCAAGGTCGGCGACCGGGTCGTGCTCACCGTCTGCGACGACGGCCGCGGCAGCGCAGACCTCGTGGCCGGCGCCGGGATCAGCGGCATGCGGGAGCGGGCCCTGCTCGTCGGGGCCGAGCTGGCCGTGACCAGCGCTCCCGGGCGCGGCACCACGGTCCGTCTGGAGGTGCCGTTGTGACCCCGACGCCTGCCAAGATCCGGATCCTGCTGGCCGACGACCACACCCTGGTCCGCCGCGGCGTACGCCTCATCCTCGACGCCGAGCCCGACCTCGAGGTGGTCGCCGAGGCCGCCGACGGTGCCGAGGCCGTGGCCGCGCTGCGCGACGTCGAGGTCGACCTGGTGATCCTCGACGTCGCCATGCCCCGGATGACGGGGCTGCAGGCCGCGCGCGGCATCGCCCGGATGCGTACCCCACCGAAGATGCTGATGCTCTCGATGCACGACAACGAGCAGTACTTCTTCGAGGCGCTCAAGGTCGGCGCCAGCGGCTACGTCCTCAAGTCGGTCGCCGACGAGGACCTGGTCAAGGCCTGCCGCACCGCGATGAGCGGACGGGCCTTCGTGTATCCCGGCGCGATGAGCGCGCTCGTCCGCGACTATCTCGACCGTCTCAACCGCGGCGAGAGCCTGCCGCGCACGGTGCTGACCGAGCGGGAAGACGAGGTGCTCAAGCTCATCGCCGAGGGACACTCGACCCGCGAGATCGCGCGCGAGCTGACGATCTCCTACAAGACCGTCGAGCGCCACCGCGAGAACATCCTCGCCAAGCTGGGCCTGCGCGACCGCACCCAGGTGACCCGGTACGCCATCCGAGCAGGTCTCATCGAACCCTAGCGTTGCCCGTCCCGGGGCTCATGCACCGAACTCCCGGGCGCGCAGACGCGCCAGGTGGGCGTGCACCAGCGGGAGCACCGACGCGCCCTCGCCGCTCGCGGAGGCGACCCGCTTCATGGACCCGGCGCGTACGTCGCCGACGGCGAAGACACCCGGCACCGTCGTCTCCAGGCTCGCGGGCGGAGTCCCGTCGACCCACGCCTCGCGGGGCACGTCGCGGCCGGTCAGGACGAACCCGTGCTCGTCGAGGGCCACCCCCTCCGCCAGCCACGCACAGTCGGGTTCCGCTCCGAGCAGACAGAAGAGGCCGTCGGCGGAGGTCTCGGTGTCCTCGCCGGTGTCCAGGTTCTCCAGTCGCAGCCACTCCAACTGGCCGGCGCCCCCGCCGTCGGCGACGATCGTGCGGGGCCGGACCCGGATGTTGGAGGTCGCGTCGATCTCACGCACCAGATAGGCCGACATGGTCTCCGCGAGGTCGTGCCGCCGGACCAGGATCGTCACCGCCTTCGCGAACTTGGCGAGGTGGATGGCCGCCTGTCCGGCCGAGTTGCCGCCGCCCACCACGAAGACCTCACGGCCCTGCATCTCGCGCGCCATCGACGTCGCGGCACCGTAGTAGACGCCCGCACCCACCAGGTCGTCCACACCGGCCACCCCGAGCCGCCGGTAGGTCACGCCCATCGCGAGGACGACCGTACGAGCGCAGAACTGCGCACCGCGCACGTGCACGTGCTGGTGCTCGGGCTCGTCGACCGGGCCGGGCTCGATCCCGGTCACCGGGCGCCCGGAGAAGAAGCGTGCACCGAACCGGCCGGCCTGGATGCGGGATCGCTGGGCGAGACGCATGCCCGAGATGCCGCGAGGAAAGCCGAGGTAGTTGCGGATCATGGAGCTCGATCCCGCCTGCCCGCCGATCGCGTCGCGCTCCACGACGACCGTCGCCAAGCCCTCCGACGCCGCGTAGACGGCCGCCGCGAGGCCCGCCGGCCCGCCGCCCACGATGGCGACGTCGGCGATCACGCCCTCGGGAATCTCGTCGAAACCGCCGTAGATGGCCTCGGCGGCCGTCGCCGCCGTCGCCCTCGAGACCACCCGGCCCGTGAAGGTATGGACCAGAGGCAGCTGTGCTCCCGGGCCGGCGGCCTCGATGATCTCCTGCGCGTCGTCGTCGCTCGGCTCGAGCGCGCGAAGCGGGAAGCCCATGCGTTCGAGCAGGTCCCGGATCGCCGCCGCGTCGCGGTCGCCCGGCTCGGCGACGACGTCGGTCACGGTCACCAGGGGCCTGCCCACCGACCATCCCCACTCCGAGAGGAGCTCGATCAGCGCGGTGTGGAACTCCTCGTCCCGCGGGCCGCGTGGGATGAGGACGAAGGTGTCCATCTCGCGCTCGAGCGCCGCGGCACGCAGGTCGTCGAGAGCATCGGAGAAGTCCTCCCATGCGACCAGGGCGACCCGGCGCGCCGTCGCCACGATGGCCGGCACCTCGTGCAGGAACTCGATCGAGGTGCCGTCGTCGAGCACGTGCTCGGCGGCGACCATCGCGATCTGGGCACCTTCGGTCACCAGCTCGCGTGTCCTGTCCAGGCCCGCGGCGAAGCCGACCACCGGCTCGATCCGGTAGTCACGGTCGTACCGTGCCCGGAACTCCTGCTCGACGATGTCAGCGTGCTCGCCGCCGACCAGCACGATGACCGGCTTGTCACGCTCCATGCCGCACAGCGTAGACGCCGAGGCGCCTCAGTCACCGAGGAACTGACGCAGGGTCGCCAGGAACGTCTCCGGCTTCTCGGAGTGGACCCAGTGTCCGGCACCCTTGATGGTCACCTTTCGGTAGCGCGGGAACCATTCCTTCATCGCCGGTGCGTACTCGTCGGTGATGTAGTTCGACAGCTCGCCGGCCAGCCACAGCACAGGCCCCTCGTAGGGGTCGTAGGCCTTGATCTCTTCGGCCGGCCAGGCACCGATGCGGTCGAGGTCGCGACCGAGTACGTCGAGGTTCATCGCCCAGCGCCATCCGTCCCCGTCTCGGCGCAGGTTCTGCAGCAGGAAGCCGCGGACGGTCGGGTCCGGGACCGCCTCCTGCATCCCCGCGTCCGCCTCCTCGCGCCGGGTGATGCGGCTCAGGTCGAGGCCCTGCATCGCCTCGACGTACGTCTTGAAGCCGCCGACGCGCTCGTAGACGACCGGCGACATGTCGGCCACGACCAGCTTCGCGACCAGCTCGGGGCGGGTGATCGCGAGCAGCATCGCCACCTTGCCCCCCATCGAGTGGCCGACCACGGTCGCGGGGTCGTCGGCCCCGTCATCAGCAGAGATCAGCTCTGCGACGGCCGCAGTGACGTCGAGGTAGTCGAAGGTGTCCGGCTGGGGCGAGCGGCCGTGGTGAGGCAGGTCGACCAGCGTCACCCGATGCTTGTCGGCCAGCTGCTTGCCCAGGGTGTTCCAGTTGCGTCCCTGGCCGAAGAGGCCGTGCAGGAAGACGACGCGGCTCCCGGTCTCGCCGAGCTCGAGCGTGTGCAGGTCAGTCACAAGCGAGGATCGTACGGGCGCTGTCGACCCGCTCAGAAGTCGAAGCCGTCGAACATGTCGCCGAGGCCCTCGCCGAAGCCGCCGATCGCCTCGCCCATGCCCTCGCCGATCTCACCGATCGCCTCGAAGCCGCCGAACGCGCCGAACATCATGCCCGCGAACATCCAGTCCATCGGCCCGAACGAGCCGAAGTAGCCACGGGCGTAGGGCTGGTAGGCCGGGCCGCCCTGCCAGTAGGGCACTCGCTCGTTGCCGACCATCACCTTGCGGCTGTCCGGCTCGGCACCGGCCCGGATCCGCTCGAGGTCGAGCGCGCAGGCGGGTACGTCACGGGGCACGCCCCCTGGGGGCGCCCACTCCACATCTTCGACCGAGAGTCCGTGACGGGGGTCGAAGAAGCACGGCGGGCGGCGCTTCGGCAGCGGCTCGCCGGCGACCCGCGCCTTCACGCAGGCGATCGCGTAGCGGCCGTCCTCGACGATCGTGGTGATCTGCTTGACGTCGTCGGGCGAGGTCATCTTGTCGACGGTGCGCTTGGCCGTCTCGTATTCGTCCAGCGCCCGCTGGTAGTCGGCGTTGGCGCCCTCGTCGAGCTCCTTGCCGGCCATGTCGAGGTCGAGCTTCTGCAGCTCCTCACCGAAGGCGGTGACGTCCTCGAAGGCGAGCTGCTTGACCGGCTCGAGCTCGGCGCGCTGCTTTTCCAGCGCTCGCGCCTGCGAGCGCCTGCTGGTCACGACCACGGTCCCGATCACCGCGACGACGATGAGAAGTGCGATCAGAAGTCCCACGTCATTCAGCGTACTGCCGGGGTGGTGGGGGCCGCGGTTCGTCTAGGTATGCAGGCGAACCAGCACATCCCATGCGGAACTCCACTTGGGATGCGGCGGTCTGGCTGCATACCTAGACGAACTGACGCCGCTGGCGGCTCAGCTGTAGTCGCGGAACCCCTTGCCCGTCTTGCGGCCGAGGTAGCCCGCGGTGACCAGGTGCTCCAGCAACGGCGCGGGCGCGAAGCCCGGCTCGCGGAACTCGAGGTAGAGCTCACGCTCGATGGCGAGCGAGACGTCGTTGCCGACCACGTCGAGCAGCTCGAACGGCCCCATCGGCAGCGCACAGCCGAGCTTCATCGCGGTGTCGATGTCGTCGGCGGTGGCGTAGTGGGCCTCGAGCATCTTGACCGCGTCGTTGAGGTAGGGGAACAGCAGCGCGTTGACGATGAACCCGGCCCGGTCGCCGCACGAGACCGGCGACTTGCCGACCTTCTCGCACAGCGCGCGGACGGTCTCGGAGACGTCCTCGGCCGTGGTGACCGTGGAGACGACCTCGACCAGCTTCATCACCGGCGCCGGGTTGAAGAAGTGCATGCCGACGACATCGGCGGGCCGCTTCGTCACCCTCGCCAGCTCGATGACCGGCAGGCTCGAGGTCGTGGTCGCCAGGATGGCTCCCGGCTTGCAGATGTCGTCGAGGTTCTCGAAGAGCGTGGTCTTGATGGCCAGGTCCTCGGCGATCGCCTCCACGACGATGTCCACGTCGGCCAGGTCGTCCAGCGAGGTGGTGCCCGTGAGCCGCCCGAGGATCTCCGGCTTCGCCGACTCCTCCAGCTTGCCCCGGCCGATCGCCTTGTCGAGGCTCTTGGTGATGCGTTCGCCGACCTTGGCCACCTTGTCGGGGCTACGCCCCACGTACGTCACGTCGTAGCCGCCCTTGGCGAAGACCTCGACGATCCCTGACGCCATCGTCCCGGTGCCGACGACGCCGACCTTGGCGATCGGACGCCGCAGCTCGTGGGTGGCGTCGGCGCTCGGGGTCAGCGCGTCCGGCACCACGACGGGTGAGTCGGCGGCCTCGTAGGTGTAGAAGCCGCGACCCGACTTCCGTCCGAGCATGCCGGCGGTGACCATCTGCTTGAGGATGGGAGCGGGGGCGTGCAGGCGGTCGCGGCCCTGGCGGTACATCGTGTCGAGGATCTCGTAGGAGGTGTCCAGCCCGATCAGGTCCAGGAGGGCCAGCGGACCCATCGGGTAGCCGCAGCCGAGCCGCATCGCGGTGTCGATGTCCTCGCGGGTGGCGTAGTGGCCCTCGAACATCGAGACGGCGTGGTTGAGGTAGCCGAAGAGCAGCGCGTTGGCGATGAACCCGGCGCGGTCGCCGCAGACCACCGGCGACTTGCCGAGCTTGCCGACGACCTCGCGAGCGTCCTCGAGCACGTCGGGCTCGGTCACCACGGTGCGTACGATCTCGACGAACTTCTGCACCGGAGCCGGGTTGAAGAAGTGGACACCGACGACCCGTCCGGGGTGCTTGGACGCGGTCGAGATCTCGGTCACCGAGAGCGACGAGGTGTTGGTCGCCAGGATCGTCTCGGGCGCCACGATCTCGTCGAGGGTCGCGAGGATCGACTTCTTCAGCTCCAGCGACTCCACGACCGCCTCGACGACCATGTCGACGTCCTTGAGCGCCGTCGCGTCGGTGGCGAAGGAGATCCGGCCGAGCAGCGCCTCCTGCTCCTCCTCGCTGAGCTTGCCGCGCTTGACCGCGCGACCTGTCGAGTGCGCCAGGTGCGCCTTGCCGCGCTCGAGGCCCTCCTCGTCCCGCTCCACCCCGACGACGGTGAACCCGTTGCGGGCGAACACCTCCGCGATCCCGGCCCCCATGGTGCCCAGGCCGACGACTCCGACTGTCTCGATCGTGCGCTCACTCATGCCACGCATCCTGCCACGGTGTGATGCCAGGCACGCCGGGACGCCGCTAGATTCAGGCACCGTGACCGAACAGACCCCGGCAGCCGAGACGGTCGATGCCGAACGCATCGACGCCGAGCGGATCGTCCCCGCCTCCCCCACCGACATCTTCGCCGTGCTCGTCGACCCCGACGGCCATGTCGCCATCGACGCCTCCGGCATGCTCCAGTCCGCGGAGGGATCCCCGGTCGCCGCGGTCGGCGACCGCTTCGTCGTCCACATGGACCGCGAGGCGCTCGGCGACTACCCGATGGGCAGGTATGACGTCACCGTGATCATCACGGGCTTCGACCCCGGCCGATCGATCGAGTGGACCATCGACGGCACCATCAAGCCGCCGATCGGTCACCGCTTCGGCTACCTGCTCGAGCAGCTCGACTCCGGCGCCACCCGCGTCACCTCCTATTGCGACTGGTCCACCGCCCTCCCCGAGTGGAAACCGATCTTCCCGGTCATCGACCAGAAGTCGATCCGAGCCACGCTGGGGATCCTGGAGCGGGCCGTACGCCGCGGCTACCCCCGCCCCTGACGAGGCGTCACCTCCGCAGGCCGAGGCGTCGGACACGC
>NZ_JBHVKN010000181.1:0-10452 GCF_042798075.1 Nocardioides sp. NPDC057772 | reverse complement strand
CCTGGCGACCACCGAGCAGTCGATGCACGGCCTGACCACGTCCTTCACCGTGGTGGCCCGGATGGTCGGCATGCTGGTCGGCATCTCCGCGCTGACCACGATCGGCCTGCGCAGCTACTACGCGGCCCAGGCCGACCTGCCGTCGCTGTCCTCGGTGTGCACCGGCGGCGGGATGTGCCAGGACTACCAGGACCTGCTCATCGGCGCCGCCATCGCCCAAGAGCACACCGTCTTCGCCGGCGCCGCGGTCTGCGCCGGGATCGCCGCGCTGCTCTCCGTGGTGCTGCTGCGGGGCGCGCCCACCCGGGCACTGTCGCCGAGCGCGACCGTCACCGCGCTGTAGCGGACCGTCCGGCGCGCTACCCGACGCGGATCCGCAGCCGCTCGCGGGCGGGGATCCGCGGATAGGTGCTGCCGCGTTCCACCACGCTCCAGGCGGCGGCGGCGAAGATCTCGACGGTGGCGGAGATCATCGCGATCGTGGCGGGCTCGCCGGGACACCGGTGGCCCTCGGCCGGGTCTCCCCCGCCCTGCGGCACGAGCTCGAACGCGTCGACGTCCCGGCCCACGAACCGCTCGGCGGAGAAGGTGTGGGGGGACGACCAGGATCCCGGGTCGAGGTTGGTCCCGGGGACGTCGAGGACCACCCGCTGCCCCGGCGAGACGAGCTGGCCGTCCCAGTCGGACTGTTGTCGCGCGATACCGGCGAGCGCCGGGACGAACGGGAAGAGGCGGCGTACCTCCTGGGTGAAGGCGTGCCGCTGCGAGGCGTCCTCGGCGACGGCGGGGCGCTGTTGGGACTGGTCGTCGAGGGACTGGACGGCGAAGGTGCCGAGGTAGGCCACCGCGACGGCGGGTCGCAGGACGTTGAGCAGCTCGATCGCGGCGACCGGGACCGACAGCAGGTCGCCGTGCGGGTCGCGCCAGGCGGCGATGGCCTCCACGGGCGTCGACGGCGGCGAGGACGTCGAGGACGGCGAGGACGGAGCGGCCGACCGCGCCTCCCGGATCAGTCCCCTCGCCCAGCGGTTGGCCCACAGCCGGGCAGCCCAGGCGGTCGCGTAGGACGGCCCCGAGATCCCGAAGCCGTCGACGATGGCCGCGAGCCGCCGCCCGACCTTGCCGGGGCGGCGCACCGAGATGCCGGCCCACTCGAGGACCGCGCGGCCGTAGACCTCGGCCAAGAGGCTGAACACGCTCACTGTCTCCCCACGGCGCTCGCGCAGGGCCGAGCCGAGGTGGCGGCGTACGAGATCTTGGAGGGTCGTGTCCGCGTCGTCGAGCAGCTGGAGGAAGAGGTCCTTGCGGTGCAGGTGCTCGTCCCCGTCGAGGCCGTGGACGGCGCCGCGGCCGAACAGCAGGGCGGCCAGCGGCGGGGGCACCGCACCGGTGCGCCGGATGAGCGAGGGATCGTAGAAGCGGCGTACGGCGGCGGGGCCGCTCACGACCAGGGCATCGTTCCCGAGGAGCTTGACCGGGCAGACCGGCGGATCACCCGCCCGTCGTCGGGTGTCGGGGATCGCGTGGTAGCCGTGCCGGAGCAGGTCCGCGGCGAGATCGTGGGTCATCCGTGGCTCCCGTCAGGAGCCGCTGGTGACCCGGTCGCTCACGCCCGTGACGCCCACCGAGTGGGCGCAGTGGGCGCAGCAGAAGACGTGCTCCTCGTTCTGCACCCCGTGCCCGAGGATGCGGATGCCGCAGTTGACGCACACCGGCGCGATCACCGCCACCGCACACTCGATCGAGTCGAACACGTGGTGCTCACCCGACGCGGTGGTGACCTCGAAGCTCTCGTCGTAGTCGTTGCCGCACGTGACGCACTTACCCATGGTCGGTCCTTTCGTTGGCACCGGACTTCACATCAGACACCGCGCGGCCCGGGGCCCCTCGAGGGCACCGGGCCACACGGTGACTACGTGAAGATGCTCACCCCACCGGGGCCGACCAACAGACCGACCACGATGAGGACCGCTCCCCACAGGATTTGGCCGCGAACCAGCGACACGATGCCGCCGATGACCAGGACTGCCGCGATCAGCCAGAGAATTGTTGCCATTCGATCTCACCTCGGTGTGTAGTTGTTGCGGGGGATGCTCAGACCTTGTCGTCCAAGCGGCTACGGAGCAGTGCCTTCGCCTCCTCGGCACCCTGCACGGAGTTGGCCTGGGCACGGACGAACAGGTCCTCCAGGTCGGTGTCCTTCGAGCGGCGCGCGTCCTCGATGTAGGTGTCCAGACGCAGCGCGTTGTCGAGGCAGGCCTCGGTGAACCAGATGAGGTTGTAGTTCTTGTCCGGGGTCCCCGTGACGACTCCGCCCTCAACGCTCTTCGTGGTCATGCGGATCACTCCTCATGAGTTCTCTCTTGCGTACAGCCCCCTCGGTACCCAGCCCGTGGGCCCGCAAACCCTCTTGCCGGCGCTGAACCCACGGATCTGTGCTCAGGAGAGCGCGAACCTCTCCCAGGACCGGTGGGCGCCGAGGAGGTCGGGAAGCTCGGCGGCGACGAACGAGCCGGACTCCTCCGCCTTGACGCCCGGCGCCGGGACCGCGATCCCGGCGGTCGCGATGACCTCGACCCCGTCGCCCCAGGCCAGCAGCGCCTTGCCGTGCCGGAAGATCTCCTCGACCAGCAGCATGACGTGCGGGTCCGAGGCGATCGTGCCGGCACCGTCGGCAACCACGAGGGCGTCGAACTCGACGGAGCGAGCGGTGGCGAACGTACGCCCCACCTCCAGCTCGCCGCCGAGCGGAGCGGCCGTCGGGGCGACCAGCAGCGGCGTCATCCGCGACCCGCGGAGCGCCGCGCACAGCCCGTCGACCTCCTCGGCGGGGCTGTCCGGGCCGACGACGATCCCGACGACGCGACCGTCGGGCGGGTAGGTGCCACCTAGCATCGACAGCGCCGGGCTCGGCTCCGGATCGGCGAGCTCACCGGCCGGTGACGGAGCCTCGAGACCCAGGGCCGCGGCGACACCGCCGCACAGGTCCGGGGCGATCTCGGCCAGGCACCGCAGCTGGCGCTCCCGGATCTCCGGCTCGTGGACCTTGCCCAGCTCGAAGGCGTACGCCGCGACGATGTGCTGCTTCTCGACCGGCGTCATCGACAGCCAGAACAGTCGCGGCTGGCTGAAGTGGTCGTCGAACGAGGCCGGCTGCGCACGCTGCTTGACCGTTTCGGGCACCGTCACCGGGTTGTCCAGGAAGGCGCCCTGCGGGTCACCGGCCAGGAACGGGCAGCCGCCGTCGAGCGAGTTGGGGTGGTAGGGCGCCACTCCGCGGTGCACCTCGTGCTGGTGGAACCCGTCGCGCAGCATGTCGTTGACCGGCGCGTGCGGCCGGTTGACCGGGATCTGGTTGAAGTTCGGCCCGCCGAGCCGGGTCAGCTGGGTGTCGACGTAGGAGAAGAGCCGGGCCTGCAGCAGCGCGTCGTCGGTGACGTCGATGCCCGGCACCAGGTTGCCGACGTGGAAGGCGACCTGCTCGGTCTCGGCGAAGAAGTTGTCCGGGTTGCGGTCCAGGACCAGCCGGCCGATCGTCTGGACCGGCGCGATCTCCTCGGGGACCAGCTTGGTCGGGTCGAGCAGGTCGATGCCCTCGTACGTCTGCTCGGGCGTGTCCGGGAAGATCTGGACGCCCAGCTCCCACTCGGGATAGGCGCCGGCCTCGATCGCGTCGGCGAGGTCGCGGCGGTGGAAGTCGGGGTCGAAGCCGCCGAGCATCTGGGCCTCCTCCCAGAGCAGGCCGTGCACACCGAGCTTGGGCTTCCAGTGGAACTTGGCCAGGCTCGTCTCCCCCGCGGCGTTGACGAGCCGGAACGTGTGAACGCCGAAGCCCTCCATCATCCGGTAGGAGCGGGCGATACCGCGGTCGGACATGTTCCACAGGGTGTGGTGCTGGGCCTCGGTGTGCAGCGAGACGAAGTCCCAGAAGGTGTCGTGGGCCGACTGCGCCTGCGGGATCTCCCGGTCGGGGTGCGGCTTGCCGGCGTGGATGACGTCGGGGAACTTGATGCCGTCCCGGATGAAGAAGACCGGGATGTTGTTGCCGACGAGGTCGAAGGTGCCCTCCGCCGTGTAGAACTTCGTCGCGAACCCGCGGGTGTCACGCACCGTGTCCGCGCTGCCGCGCGAGCCCAGCACGGTCGAGAACCGCACGAAGACGGGCGTCTCCCGCCCCTCGGCGAGGAAGCCGGCGCTGGTGACGGTCTCGGCGGTCCCGTACGCCGTGAAGGTGCCGTGCGCGCCGGCTCCGCGGGCGTGGACGACGCGTTCGGGGATCCGCTCGTGGTCGAAGTGGGTGATCTTCTCGCGAAGATGGTGGTCCTGGAGCAAGGTCGGGCCGCGCTCGCCCGCCTTGAGGGACTTGTCGGTCTCACGCAGGCGCACACCGCCCGAGGTGGTCAGCCACTCGGTCTGCTCAGGGGCGCCGGGGCTCGGCGTGTCGGTCATGGCGGTCCTTCGGTCGGGGACAGGGCTTTACCTCCCGTACCCGCACCCGGGCCGCACATGCCTGACCGGCGGGCCTCATCCGCCGCTGCTGGCGACCCAACGGAGCACGTCGTCCCACTCGTCGAGGAACCGTTCGAGGCCGTAGCGCCGTCTGGCGTGCCGGCGTCCGATGAGGCCCGCCTCCTCGGCGACGTCGGGATCCTTCATCAGGTGGCGTACGGCCGGGACGATCTCGTCGCGGCGGGTGGTGACGAAACCGGCCTCGTGCGGCACGGCGAGCGGGGTCTCGGTCGTGGCCAGGGCCACGACCGGCATGCCGAGGTGCATGGCCTCGATCAGGGAGAGGCCGAGCGAGGTCCAGCGGTTGAGGTGGACGTAGACACGACGCCGCGGGAGGTGGTCGTGCAGATCCTGCTGCGAAAGGTCCTCGTACGTCCTCAGCCCCTGGTACGCCGGCAGGCGCTCGACGCGCATGCCGAAGACGTCGGCACCGACGCCCTCGGCCAGCGCCGGGAGCAGGTCGGCGCCGACCGAGCGGCCTCGGCGTACCGGATCGTTGACGACCACCCCGGCGCGCTCGATGTCGCCGGTGTAGCGGCGGCCGGGGTCGACGATGCCGTGCTCGATCACGGTGGTCGGGGTGCCGCCGCAGTCCCAGAGAAGGTCGTTGAAGCCGGTGACGTGCACGATCGGGATGGTGCCGCCCGCCATCGGGTGGCGGACGTCGGGGACCGCGCCGACCGGGGTGTTGTGCTCCAGGAAGATCGCCGACACGTCGCGCCCGGGCCGGCGCCCGCCGAGCCACCGCTCGGCCAGGTCGACCTCGTGCGGACGCTGCAGGACGACGACGTCGACCTCCTCCTCGGCCAGCGCGTCGCAGCTCACCTCGCGGGCGGCCGCGGGCCAGTCCCAGGTGCGCGCACGGCCGAGACCGTCGGGGCCCCGATCGGGGGTCGTCGGGAGCAGGTAGTCGTGGCGGCCGTGCACGAACGCCGTCGTCCAGGAGCCGTGCACGTGCCAGATCAGGATTCTCATTCCCTCTCAGTGCCCCGGAGCACCTTCGGTGATGCGGCGGTGCGCGACAAGTTCCGCGCTGGGGCGACTCAAAGCGCTTCTCGTCGGGTACGGGAAGCACTTCGCATCCCTATCCGGTCCGGAAGGCAGCACAGATGAAGGTTCTCGGCGTCAACGCCCTCTTCCACGACCCCAGCGCAGCGCTCGTCGTCGACGGCAGGACGGTCGCGGCGGCCGAGGAGGAGCGGTTCTCGCGCCGCAAGCACGGCCATCGGCCGGTGCCGTTCGCGGCGTGGGAGCTCCCCGACCACGCCATCCGATGGTGCCTGAAGGAGGCCGGGCTCGAGCCCGGCGACCTGGACGCCGTCGCCTACTCCTACGACTGCTCCCTGGCCCGGCCGGCGGAGGAGATGGGGCTCCACGATCCGTGGGACGGCCTCCGCCAGACGTACGCCTCGCATGCACCCGACTTCCTGGCCAACGTGCTGCCGGGGCTCGACCGGGCCGACGTACGCTTCGTGCCTCACCACGTCGCCCACGCCGCCTCCGCGGGGCTGGCCTCGCCGTACGTCGCCGAGGGCAGCGACGTGCTCGTCCTCGACGGCCGCGGCGAGTGCCACAGCCATCTCGCCGGGCGCTACGACGAGAACGGGTCGCTGACGACCCTGCGCACCCAGGAGCTCCCGCACTCGCTCGGGCTGGTCTTCGAAGAGCTCACCGAGCATCTGGGGTTCCTGCGAGCCAACGACGAGTACAAGGTGATGGCGCTCGCCTCCTACGGCAAGCCGTTCGCGTCCAGCGGGCACCGCATCGACGAGCTCACCGAGCGGATCCGCCTGACCGGCGACGGCGGGTTCATCACCGAGCCGATCGACTGGTCGGCCCTGGCACCACGGCTGCGGCCCGGTGAGGACTGGACCGCCGACCACGCCGACCTGGCCGCGAGCGTGCAGCTGCGCTTCGAGGAGGTGCTGGTCGAGCTGGCACGATGGCTGCGCGGGCGGACCGGCGGCAGCCACCTGACCCTCGCCGGCGGGGTGGCGCTCAACTGCGTCGCCAACACCCGGCTGGTCGAGCGCAGCGGCTACGAGAACATCTGGGTGCAGCCGGCCGCCGGCGACGCAGGCACGGCGCTCGGCGCCGCGCTGCAGATCGCCGCCGACAACGGCGACCGCCTCGAGCCCATGCCGGGCGCCGACCTGGGACGCGAGTGGTCCGAGGACGAGATCGAGTCGGTGCTGCGTACGGCGCGGGTGCCCTACGAGCGCCCCGGCGACCTGGCCGAGACCGTGGCCGAGACCCTGGCCGGCAACGGGATCGTGGCGTGGTTCCAGGGACGCAGCGAGTTCGGCCCGCGCGCGCTCGGCCACCGTTCGCTGCTCGCTCATCCCGGACGCCAGGAGAACCTCGAGCGGATCAACGACGTCAAGGGTCGCGAGCAGTTCCGGCCGGTGGCACCGATGGTGCTCGCCGAGCGCGCCGCGGACATCTTCGAGCGCGGGCCGCTGCCCTCGCCGTACATGCTCTTCGTGCACGACGTCGCCGCGGAGTGGCACGCGCTGATCCCGGCGGTGACCCACGTCGACGGCACCGCCCGGGTGCAGACGGTCGATCCGCACGACGAGCCGCTGGTGGCGCGGATGCTGGCCGAGTTCGAGGCCCGGACCGGGCTGCCCGTCGTGATCAACACCAGCCTCAACACCGCGGGCCGGCCGATGGTCGACTCGCCACGGGACGCGCTGGAGTGCTTCGGGTCGGCACCGATCGACCTGCTCGCCATCGGCCCGTTCGTCGTACGTCGCCCGAGGACGAATCCATGAGCATCGACACCACCATCGTCATCCCGACCGTCGGCCGACCGAGCCTGGGCGTGCTGCTGGACGCCCTGGCGAGCCAGACGGTGCCGCTGCACCACCCCGTGTTCGTGGTCGACGACCGCCCCGAAGGCGAGGACCTGATCGTCGGCGACCGGTCGATCGACGTCGAGGTGATCCGCACCGGAGGCGGCGGCCCGGCCCGCGCCCGCAACATCGGCTGGCGGCACACCCGCACGCCCTGGGTCTCGTTCCTCGACGACGACGTGGTGCCGGACGTGTCCTGGTATCGCGACCTCATCGCCGACCTGCGCCTGCTCGAGGACTACCCCGAGCAGGAGATCGTCGGCAGCCAGGGCAGACTCACCGTCCCGCTCCCCGAGGATCGACGGCCCACCGACTGGGAGCGCGGCACCGCGAGCCTGGAGACCTCGGCATGGATCACCGCCGACATGAGCTACCGCCGCGACCGGATCGCCGCGGCGGGCGGGTTCGACGAGCGCTTCCAGCGGGCCTTCCGTGAGGACGCCGACCTGGCCCTGCGCCTCGGCGCCGACCGCGGCCGCATCGTCGAAGGCAGTCGGCACGTGACCCACCCGGTGCGGCCCTCCGACGACTGGGCGAGCCTGCGGGCCCAGGCGGGCAACGCCGACGACATCCTGATGCGGGCGATCCACGGACCCGGCTGGCACGAGCGCGCGAAGGCACCCGAGGGGCGCCGGAAGGCGCACCTGGCGACCACCGCCGCCGGTGCTCTGGCGGTCGCCGGCCTGCTGTCGCGGCATCGCCGGCTCGCCCTGGCCGGCGCGATCGGCTGGTTCGCGGGCACCGCCGAGCTCGCCCACCATCGCATCGCCCCCGGCCCGAGGACCCCCGGCGAGATCCGGCGGATGCTGCTCACCAGCGCCACGATCCCGGCGGCTGCGACATGGCACCTGTTGCGTGGCGTACGTCTACACCAGGGTGCGACGCCGTGGCGAGGCGTCCCGGAGCTGGTCCTGCTCGACCGCGACGGCACCCTGATCGAGGACGTGCCCTACAACGGCGACCCCGACCTGGTGCGCCCGCTGCCCGGCGTCCGCGAGGCGCTCGACCGGCTCCGCGCCGAGGGGGTCCGGCTCATGATCGTGACCAACCAGTCCGGCATCGGCCGCGGCGTCATCAGCGAGGAGCAGGTCGACGCCGTCGACGAGCGGGTCGTCGAGCTGCTCGGCCCGTTCGAGGCGGTGCTGCGCTGTCCGCACTCCCCCGACGACCGCTGCGGCTGCCGCAAGCCCGGCCCTGACCTGATCAAACGCGCACTCGCCAGCACCGGCGTGCACCCTGACCGCGCGGTCATGGTCGGCGACATCGGCAGCGACATGGAGGCCGCGCGGAACGCCGGAGTGAGCGGCTGCCTCGTCCCCACGCTGCAGACCCGCCGCGAGGAGATCGATGCCGCCGCCCCGCGCACCGCGGCCGGTCTCGTCCAGGCCGTCGACCTGATGCTGGGAGGCGTGTGGTGAGGACCCTCGTCGTACGCCTTGACTCGATGGGCGACGTGCTTCTCGCCGGCCCGGCGGTGCGCGCGATGGCCGCGACCAGCGACCACGTGACGATGCTGTGCGGCCCGCTCGGCCGCGAGGCCGCCGAGCTGCTGCCGGGCGTCGACGAGGTGCTGTGCTGGGAGGCCCCGTGGATCGTCGCCGACCCGTCGCCGGTCGATCCCGACGAGGTCGACCTGCTCCGCAAACGCGTCGAGGCCGGGATGTACGACCGGGCCGCGATCCTCACCAGTTTCCATCAGTCGCCGCTGCCCACGGCGCTCGTGCTCAGGCTCGCCGGGATCGCCCGGCTGGCCGCGGTGAGCACCGACTATCCCGGCTCGCTGCTCGACCACCGGGTGCGCGTCGAGGAGGAGATCCCCGAGCCCGAGCGGGCGCTCGCCGTCGCCACCGCGTGCGGCGGACGGCTGCCCGCCGGCGACGACGGCCGGCTGGCGGTCCGCGGTTCCTGTCCACCCGAGGAGCTCCGGATGCCCTACGTCGTCCTCCATCCCGGCACCTCCGCGCCCGCACGTGCCTGGCCGGCGGACCGGTTCCGGGACCTGTGCGAGCAGCTGAGCCGTCTCGGGCTCGGTGTCGTCGTTACGGGCGGTCCCGACGAGCGCCCGCTGACCGCGTACGTCGCGGGCACGACCGGCACCGACCTGGGCGGCACTCTCGGCCTCGGTGAGCTCGCCGGCGTCCTCGACCGGGCCGAGGCCGTCGTGGTCGGCAACACCGGCCCCGCCCACCTGGCCGCCGCGGTCGGCACCCCCGTGGTCTCGCTCTACGCCCCGACGATCAGCGCCGAGCGCTGGGCACCCTACGGCGTCGACCGTGTGCTCCTCGGGGACCAGCACGCTCCGTGCCGTGACACCCGCGCCCGCGAGTGCCCCGTGCCCGGACACCCGTGCCTGGCCGGCGTCACGACGGACGACGTCGTCGCCGCGCTCGGCACCCTCGGCGTACGTCCATCCGAAACCGTGGGAAGGAGCCGCTGATGCGCGTCGCACTCGTCTCTGAACATGCCAACCCGCTCGCCGCTCTCGGCCGTGAGGACGCCGGTGGACAGAACGTCCACGTCGCCGCACTGGCCGCGGGGCTCGCCGAGAACGGTCACGAGGTGACCGTCTACACCAGACGCGACGACCTGGCCACGCCGGCCCGTGTCCGGACCGACGGCTACGTGGTGGAGCACGTCCCGGCCGGCCCGCCGGCCGAGGTCGCCAAGGACGACCTCCTCCCCTACATCCCGGAGCTGGCCAGGCGCCTCCAGGAGGCCTGGCTCCTCGAGCCACCCGACCTGGTCCACACCCACTTCTGGATGAGCGGCCTGGCCTCGCTACCCGGCGTACGTGAGCAGCGCGTGCCGCTGGTGCAGTCCTTCCACGCCCTCGGGTCGGTCAAGCGCCGCCAGCAGGGCAGCGCCGACACCAGCCCGCCCGAGCGGATCGGGCACGAGCGCCGGCTGTGCGCCGAAGCCGACACGGTCATCGCGACCTGTACCGACGAGGTCCGCGAGCTTCGCCGGCTCGGCCTGCCCGACGGCCGCGCGACGATCATCCCCTGCGGTGTCGACACCGACCGGTTCCGACCCGGCCCCGGCCGGCTCGCCGACCGGCTGCGGCTGCTGCTCCTGGGCCGGATGGTGC
>NZ_JBHVKN010000180.1:0-10535 GCF_042798075.1 Nocardioides sp. NPDC057772 | reverse complement strand
TGGTGGATGTGGGTGCGTGGTAGCTCCACACCTCACCCGGAGGTCTTCGTCATGATCCAGCCGACCCGCCGTACCTAACGTCCGTGATCAGAACAACTAGCCGGCACCTGCGCCCTGCGATCTGCGAGGATCGACCGTATGCCGACCTGCGCCACCTGCGGTCATCCGCTCGACGACCACGACAAGCACGTTCGCTTCCGCTTGCCCGAGCCGGTGCTCCGCATCGACAAAGAACTCGGCGAACCCCTCGACGGCGACCGTTGGCTCAGCGACCCCGATCCAGCCAAGGCGGTCATGCTCCAAGATCAGCGAGTCGGCCCCTTCGTCCGCGCCCTTCTGCCGGTGAAACTGACTGGCGGATACTCCGTTACCTACGGGGTGTGGGTAGGTATCCACCCCGACGACCTTCAGGAGTCGGCTCGCGTTTGGTCCGGCCCTGAGTATGTCGACCTCAGGATCAGCGGATTCCTCGGAAACGTGATCGAGCCCTGGGACGTCTTCGCCGCACCCGTCCAACTTGCTGTGCTCGATCCGGACCACACCCCCTACTGTGTCAGCAGCGAACACCCAGCACTGAGAGAGTTGCTGACACGGGAATGGGACCACCAGACGGTTCTCGGGGCGGATGGGACAGCGATGCCACCACCGCAGTGATCCAGTCCTTAGGCTGATGACGAGGGCGGGGGCATCCGTAGCGGCGTACGTTGTCCAGCCCTCGACGAGTTCGACCAGGCGTCGAGTCATGCACGTCAGGGGCAAGCCCCCGAACCCCCGCCGATGGGGCCACTCTCGGGAAGACTCAGCGCTTACTCCTGCCAACTCACCCCCAGCCGGAACGGGAGCAAGAGTCAACGTGATCAGCAAGTGCCGCCCCGGAGATGTGGGGGATTTGCTAACACCTGTTGCTAACCGCGAGGTGGATTCAGCCGGACGAAATCCCATCTCGGCCCGCTCAAATCGGGGGTCGACGAGGCGATCTGAATTCCCTGAACACTGACACGAGTCCTTTGAATCAGGACTAGCGACGTAGGTTCGACTCCTACCCGGGGAGCAGAAAACCCGCCTTGACCTGCGTTTTGGTAGGTCGATCCGCGCTTCGTCCTACGATTTGGCACACAAGACCGGCACACAGCAGGCCCGAAACGGTCCCGGTTGCTCAACGTGGCCGAGTCCAACTTGAGAAGCAGACGGCCGCCCTAGTCATCAGCGCGAGCCTTCGGGTTCGCGGTTTCCACGACCTCGCACGGCTGGATCTGGTTAGGACAGTGGCAGGACCATCAGCCACGGTTCGTCCCAGGCTTCCAGGGGTCGGGCGAACTCGAGCCCGTGTTTTTGGTTCAGTGCTATCCGCGCCCCGCGGCCACGGCCCTCTTCGTCTGGATGCGCGACGACCGCGACAGAACGCTCCTGTCGAGCATCCTCAATGAACCAGTCGAGAAGTGCGTCTGCCACCCCCTGGCGACGGTGCGCTGGCCTCACGTACAGGGATGAGATGTACGACCCGAGGTCGTTCTCCCCGAGATGACAGTAGTCCTTGAGGTCGCTCCAGCTCCCGTAATCGTGATGCCCCTCCAGCACGCCGGCTGGTTCGGTTCCGATGCGGGCGATGAGGTACAAGAACCGGCCGGTAGTTGATGCCTTCTTCCCCGGTTTCCACTCCTGGAGGAGCGCCCGAGTTGCAGGGTCGCCTGGCTCCGCACGCTCGACGATAATCATCATCCATCCTCCGACGATCTACCAGAGGTCCTGGTGAAAACCGATCATGCTGGTGGCCAGCATGATCGCCTGGACCGCATTACTCGCCGTGAGCTGAGCAGGGCGGAGGTGAACCGTGGCGTGGCGGTTGAACGCGTCGAGGTCGGCCATCAGCCAGGTCTTGTTGTGGACGACGGGAATCGGCAGGAAGAAGAACCACTCGCGCCACGGACGGCCCTGGATGAAGGCGACGCCATCGGCTGGGTTCTTGATCTGCCCCTTGTGCTCATACATACCGACGAGTCTGTCCATGACCACTGTCGCCAGCGCCTGGGAAGCTTCAGGGTGCCCATCGCCGTACGCACTGATGGCCTTCCGAATGAGGGCGCCGTGCTCGATGAGCTCTGCGTTCACGCACAGCCCGAGGACGTCGTCGCACGTCCCGAAGATCGGACCAGCGCGCTCGATCAGCACCCTGCGCCGCGCTGCCCGATCGTCCGCTGCGAGCAGCAGACCGACGGTCTCGCCGTCGGGGACGAGACAGAACGGCAGACCCTCCTGTTGCATTAGATCCTCAAGGTCGGCCACGTCATGAGGTTCGGCTCGCAGGTTGCGCGGCCGGAATCGGTCGTGAAGATTCTCCAGATCGAGTTCACGTATCCGCCGCGTGATCGCGCTGAAGGTGCGCGAGGTACCAAGGTCGAGCTGGGGGTAGTGGATCCGGCTAAGTGCTGCTAATTGCGTCGACGGTCCGGTCTTGGCGACGAGGTCGGCGATTTTCGAGTAGGGGGACGGCGGGACCACGGTGGGCATGTCTGTGAGGAGGGCCGACGGGAACCCGAAGTCAACCTTTGGAATGGCGTCGAACTTCGGGAGGTAGCCGATTCTGTTGATGGCTGCTGCTAGTTGTGCCGACGGTCCGGTCTTGGCGACGAGGTCGGCGATCTTCGAGTAGGGGGACAGCGCGCCCACGTCGGGCAGGCCGGTAAAGGCGAGAACGTCGGACGGCGTCGGGTTCTCCTCCTCGCCGGCATCAGGCGATTCCTGCGCGGCGTCAGATTCGGTCATGGTGCATATCCCCCTGGGTGTGTGGGCCACACCGTAGCGGTGAGCACCGACATATAAGACGGGCGACGTGCTTCTCGGAAGCTGACGGTCGGCCGCCTCCGTCTCTGGCCGCGAGGCGCCCCTGAAATTTGGGATCCACGATCGTTCATCGGAGGTCCCGTCCAGATGTTGGTGCCTGGCGTGGGCGCTTTAACCACGCAGGGCGAATTGATCAATCGTGACCTCGCGACCGCCCGATAGTCCTAGGATGAATCGCGGGCGCAACGGGGGTGAGATCCAGTGGCAGCGGAAGGGGAGCAGGAGCCGCGGCGGCCTTCACCTTTTGGGATGCCTCAGCGCCGACCACGGACAGAGATTACGTCCGGTCGATCGGAACTTGTCGTCACCGGGGTCGAGTTGCCGAACGACGCGCTGGTTGTGCGTGGGGGCCTTATGAACATGAAGGACCTGTTGCGAGCCGCCGAAGTCGCAAAGGCGACGTATCAGCGGCCAGGTGTGTCGGTTTGGGCGGCTGACGTTCGTACACCGCTCGACCTGATCCAGCAGGCGATCCTTCCGCATGAGGTCGTGCGATTCTCGACGATGGGGGCGATCCGGGACGCTGGGTTCACGGTTGAGCAGACTCGCCAGCCGCCCCATCACACGGTGTGGCTTCCTGAGGAAGACGATTGCGAGTACTGGCTCGGATGCTTGGCGTCAGTGTTTGAGCCACCAGTTCGCAAGCGCGATGCGTGACGGAGGTCTCCGACGCGTCGACAAGGGCGGCCGCGCATACCACCTGTGGCGTGTCGAAGGTAACGTTTCTGCGGAAAAGGTTCCTCGCCGATCAGCGCCGTGCAACACTACGGGAAGGGCTGGAACTCTACAGGAGGTGGACACGGATGAAGGCTGATGTGTGGGTGGACTTCAACGACATCTCCGCCGAGGGCGATGTTACGACGCTTGCGAAGTTCGCGAGCGACGAACTCGAGATCGGCGCCACGATCGTGGCTGGCGACGAGGACGGGAACCGCTGTTCGGCCAGGGTCATTGCAATCGACCACCAAACCGGGCTGGTGCACCTCGCCCTAGACATGGGCACTTTCTGCTGCGGCGATGACCGCCAGTTGGCCAACGCCTGATCCACCGTAAGTGAGCGCGAGCCGGTTGGCTCGTGCATTGGGATCGACGCTTGTCGGGCGACTGGATCTGCGCCATACGCGCGCCTTCGCAATGAGAAGGCCAGGGGGTCTAATCCCCTCAGATCCGCCAAGACGAACCCGCCTAACCTGCCGGATACGCAGGATTCAGGCAGGGCCCGGTGTCGCGGCTGAGTTTGCCCCATTCGTGTGTCGGGGCGAGGTGGCACACAGGCGACACACCAACCTAGGCGATTTCGGTGCCATTCCGTGGCTCCCATACACGCTCGGGCGTAGGTGAGAGCGTGCCTTTGAATCAGAACTAGCGACGTAGGTTCGACTCCTACCCGGGGAGCACAAGTCGCCCGTGGTCATCTGACCTCGGGCGGTTCGTGATCCGGCTCGGAGCCAGAGGCCGGGACTCCGGGCTCCAGGCACGGGCTCGAGCCAAGCTACTCGAGGTCGAAGCCCGCGTGGCTGACCTCGCTGCGATCCGGGACAACCTGCGCGCGGCGCTCGATGCCGGATGGGATGACCTGCACCCGTGCACGAGCAGCGACTGCTGCCCACTGCCTTTTGCGAAGATCACCACGAGGAACGCCGACGCATGAGCGCGAGACAAGGGTTGGCACACGGCCGGTGCCGGGGGTTGCCTGCCCGGAGCGGGTTCATGTTCTTCGTGAGTCGGCGTTTACTCGTAACCCTCCGGCACGTGAGAATCGTGTGATGAACAATGGTGCAAGTCGTCGGGTCGCGGCCGCGCGGGTCTGGCACGGCCTTCTGGCCGTGGTCGTCTTGACCGCACTGGTCATTCAGTTCGTCAACTTCTTCACCGGTGGTGCCGACGCGAACTCCGGAGCGTCCGGTGCCGGCGTCCCGCTGGGGGTGCGAATCGTGCGCGGCTACAGCTTCTTCACGGTGGACAGCAATATCGTGGTGATGATCGTGTCGATCATGCTGGTCGCGAATCCCACGCGCAGCGGACGCTGGTGGGACACGGCGCGACTGAACGCCCTGCTCGCCATCGCGATCACCGGCCTCGTGTTCGCGCTCGTCCTGGCCCCCCGCCTGGATCTGTCAGGGTGGGCGCTGGTCACCACGATCCTCTTCCACTACGTCTCGCCCTGGGCGGCCATCCTCGGCTGGCTCGTCTTCGGCCCGCGCCGCCGGTTCACGTGGGCGACGGTTTCCGGAGCATTCGTCCTTCCGGTCGCCTGGCTCCTGTACACGTTCGTGCACGGCGCCTTCGCCGACTGGTATCCGTATCCCTTCCTGGACGTGACGAGGATCGGCCTGGGCCGAGCGGTCCTGAACGCTGTGCTCGTCATCCTGGTGGCCGTCGTGATCGCGTTGATCCTCAAAGTCATCGACGCGAAGCTGCCGAGCGCGCTAGACGACCGCGGTGCGCGCGTAGCCGGCGAGACGACGCCGTCGAACGTCTAAGGGCCCGTTCGCGATCTACGACGAGATGGCTTGATGATGTGCTCGAGCCCTTCAAGACCGCGCATGCGGCTGAGCGTACGAGATCGATCAGATGTGGCAGGACTACAACAGGTCCGCAGGCGCGGGACGAAGAACATCCAGTTCGAAGGGATGGGCCAGTACGCCAGAACGAACTGTTCCGGATCTACGAGCCGGTGAACATGCCGTACGTCTCGGTCGGCTGCGGGAGCGTCTCTCAGTTCTCGCGCGAGTACATTGCGCACCCGCTAACGTCACGACGTGGTGACTCAACTGCACAGTTACATCGATGCATGGCGACGCCACGACGTCGATGCCGTGCTGACCACGCTGACCGATGACTGCGTGGTGATGGAGTCCTATGGCCCGGTCTACCGGGGTCGGCCGCGCGTGGAGCAATGGATGACCGCGTGGTTTGCGGCTGGCGGCCGCGTCGACTCCTGGGACATCACGACACATGCCGCCGCCGGTGAGTTCCTGATGGCCGAGTGGTGCTTCGAGTGCACCTGGCAGGGCGAGGCGGGCCGATTCGAAGGATGCTCCATCGCAAGGCTCCACGGCGACCGCATCGCCTACCTCCGCGAGTACGCCACCACCGCCCCGCTCTATGACTGGACCGGTACATGGCGCGATCAGCCATGAGGCACTCTGACCGCCAGATAGGTGAATCGGCGGGGCGGAGGCTGCAGAATCCCGCCACGGCGGGAAAGTGGCCAGACGTCTGCGACGACACGCGCGCACTTCCCCGCCATGGCGGGGAAATGCCGCACTGCGGCTCCCGCGCCACTCAGGTGTGCCGCCGGAGGAAGAAGCGGAGGATGTCGTTGAACGCCTCGGGGGCCTCGAGGTTGCTGACGTGACCGCAGCCGGGGATGACGGCGAGGTCCGCGCCCTGGATGCGGCGCTCGAAGTCGTGGGCTACGGACAGCGGCGAGCGGGCGTCGAGGGCACCCCAGACGAGCTGGGTGGGCACCCGGATGGTGTCGAGCACGTCGGTCAGATCGGCCCGGGCCATCGCGGTCAGGGCGGTGAGCATGCTGTGGCGGCGTACGTCGGCTGTCATCGCCTCCAGCAGAGGCACGAATCGAGCCGGCGGAGCGCCGGCGAAGAGACCGGGGAGGGTCGGGTCGAAAGCGCCCGACGGCTGGTCGCGCAGGCCGGCGAGCCGGGCGTCGGCCTCCTGGGCGCCGAGCGAGCCGCGCCAGCCGGCGTAGCCGTCCGCGAGGACGAGGCTGCGGACGACGCCGGGGTGGCGGCGATACAGCTCGAGGATGACGGTCACTCCCCAGGAGAGCCCGACGAGGGTGCACGGAGAGACGTCGAGGGCGCGGATCAGCCCGGCCAGAGAGTCTCCGTAGTCGCTCAACCGAAACCCCTCGGGCACGTCGGAGGAGCCGCCCGCGCCGGGCTCGTCCCAGGCGATGACGGTGAACTCGTCGGCGAGGGCGTTGAGCTGGGGCGTCCAGGTGCGGCTGTCCTCGGCGCCGCCGTGGACGAAGACGACCACGGGTCCGTTCCCGGCCCGGCGGAAGGCGAGGCTCAGTCCGTCGATCTCGACGACATCCATGGTCCGACGCTAGCTCAGCAGGGAAGGAATCGGCTTGACACATCGGGCAACAATGGCCACGCGCTGTTCATCTTCGTGTAAGGTCACCGGGCTTCCTGTGCGCGTCCGCGTGTCGCGTTGGTGATTGCGGGGATGCGCAGGGTGGTATGGATACTGGCCTCATATCGAGGTCGTGGGGGAGCAGGGTGTAAAGTCGCCCAAACTAATCGACAAACACTTGGAGGAAGCGTGGGCATGGGACCGGTCATCGGTTACGTACCTGGCGTGTTCGATCTCTTCCACATCGGTCACCTCAACATGCTGCGTCAGGCGCGGGAGCGCTGCGACACCTTGATCGCAGGTGTGGTCTCCGACGAGGTCTGCGAGACGACCAAGGGGATCATCCCGACGGTCCCACTCGTCGAGAGGCTCGAGATCGTGGAGGCGATCGGGATCGTGGACGCGGTCTACGCCGAGCGCACCACCGACAAGGTCGACTCCTGGCGCGAGGTGGGGTTCACCCACCTCTTCAAGGGCGATGACTGGAAGGGCACCGAGAAGGGCGACGCGCTGGAGAAGAAGATGGCGTCGGTCGGTGTCGAGGTCGTCTACTTCCCCTACACGCTCCAGACCAGCAGCACCGCTCTGCGGAAGGCGATCGCGCGAGAAGGCGCCCAGGTCTCGTGACCGTCGGCGCGCCCACCTCTGGCGGACAGTTCGAGATCTCCGACGAAGGAGTCCTCGTCCGAGGCTCCTCGACCAAGGTCCTGATTCTCTCCGTCGACGGCCAGTACGTCTGGTCTCTCACGCCCGACCGCGACGGCCATCCGACCGACCGGGGCACCATGGTGCCGTGGCCGAACGTGCTCACCCGGTTCCTGAACGGTTCCGCGACCGTCACCATCGCCGACTACGACGGTGAGGTGCTCCACGAGGAGAAGGTCTCGCTCGGCACCGGCGAGGGCGTCATCTCGATCGTCGACGGCGGTGGCAACCCGCTCAGCGTCGACAAGGTCGGCCACCTGACCCGCTCGTTCGAGGCCACCAACGAGGGGATCCGCGAGGAGATCCTCGACGGCACCCAGCGCGTCCTCGCCGACCTCCGCGACGTGGTCGGCGTGGAGGCCTACCTCAACTACGGCGCGCTCCTGGGCGCGATCCGCGAGGGCCGGATGCTCGGCCACGACTCCGACACCGACGTCTGCTACCTCTCCAAGCACACCGTCCCCGCCGACATCATCACCGAGTCGTACGCCATCGAGCGCACCATGCGCGAGCGCGGCTGGAGCGTCCTGCGGATGTCCGGAGGCGACATCAAGGTGCTCCACGAGGTCTCGGACGGCCGGAAGGTGCACATCGACATCTTCGTGGCGTTCTACGTGCCCGACAAGGACGGCGAGCCGGTCTTCTACCAGCTCGGCAACCGCTCCGGCCGGCTGCGCCGCGAGGCGATCGTGCCGGTCTCGACGATCAACCTGCACGGCTACGACTTCCCGGCTCCCGCGGAGCCCGAGGAGATGCTGGCCTTCATCTACGGCCCCAAGTGGCGCACCCCGGACCCGTCGTTCAAGTACGCGGACCCGCCCGCCGGCGTACGCCGCCTCGACGGCTGGCTGCGTGGCTTCCGCACCGACATGGGAGCCTGGACCGAGTTCCACAACACCCACGGGAGCGAGCTCGAGAGCAAGCAGTCGGCCTTCGGTGCGTGGGTCCAGCGGCAGCTGCCCGAAGACGCCAAGGTGGTCGACCTCGGCGCCGGCGCGGTCGGCCGCGACGCCCGCTTCTTCGCCCGCAAGGGTCACCAGGTGCGGTCGGTGGACTTCTCCCGCGCCGCCGTGGCCGCCGTACGCCGCCGGGCCGAGCGCCACAAGCTCCCCCTCGTCTCCGACCAGCTGATCCTCGGCGAGCTCCGCTCGACCTTGACGCTGGGTGCGCGCCTCGCCCGCGACCCCCACCACCTCTACGCCCGCGACCTGCTCGGCTGTCTCGACGACGCGGCCCGCAGCCAGCTGTGGACCCTGGCGAAGATGGCGCTGCGTCCCGGCGGCGGCAAGCTCTTCCTCGAGTTCGCCGTCACCGGCGAGAACCTGCCCGCCCCGCAGCCCGAAGGCCTCGTACGCCGCGTCGACCCCGCCCTCGTCCACGCCGAGATCGAGGCGGCCGGTGGTGTCGTCGAGCACTTCGGGGTCAGCGACGCCCAGGACATGCTCGGCAACCCGCTGCCGGGCGTCGCGCGGCTCCGCGCCTCCTGGCCTTCCCTCAAGTCTGCAGAAGGAAACTGACATGTCTGACGAATCCGGCATCAAGAACATCGCCCGCGGTGCCCGCGACGCGGCCCGCACGCGCGCCTCGCTGGTCCGCCGCATCGAGGCGCTCGAGGCCGAGGTGCAGGAGCAGCGTCAGCTCAACCGACGCGTGGCCGAGCTGACCGACGTGATCGCCGAGCTGCTCATCCCGCTGCAGGACGCCGACAAGGAGAGGGCGGAGAAGATCCTCGCCGAGTATCGATCGAAGATCTGATCACCCGAGCGCGTCGAGGGCCTGCCTGAGGTCGTCGATCCGCTGGCTGAGCCGGCGGCGGGCGTCGCTGCCGGGGGCCGTGTCTGCACCGCCGTCCAGTTCGGCGACCGCCTCCTCCACACCGGTCAGCCGGGCGCGAAGGTCGGCGACGACGTCGACGTCGACCCGGCCGGGCACCGAGGCACGACGCTCGTCCAGCGAACGGCGCAGCAGGTCGGCCTGGGTGCTGAGCTTGCGGCTGGCATGCCACAGGTCGACGAAGACCTGCACCTTCGCACGCAGCAGCCACGGGTCGAACGGCTTGGCGAGGAAGTCGGCGGCGCCGGTCGCGTAGCCGCGATAGGCGAGGTGGGTGTCGAAGTCGTTCGCGGTCAGGAAGATGATCGGGACGTCCTTGGTGCGCTCCCGGGCCTTGATGCGGGTGGCCGTCTCGAAGCCGTCCATCCCGGGCATCTGCGCGTCGAGCAGGATCAGCGCGAAGTCGTCGTGGAGAAGGGCCCGTAGGGCGTCCTCGCCGGAGCCGGCACGGACCAGGGTCTGGTCGAGCGAGCCGAGGATGGCCTCGAGCGCGACCAGGTTGGCTGCCCGGTCGTCGACCAGCAGGATCTTGGCTCGCGCGCTCGTCGAGGCCCCGGTCGGGGCGGCAGCGGTCTCGTTCAGGCCTGTCGTCGCTCGCTGGCGCTCGCTCATGGCAGCCACACCCGGAACAGCGAGAGCAGGTCGGCGACGTCGACCGGCTTGGTGATGTACTCCGAAGCGCCGGCGGCGATGCTGTCCTCCCGGTCGCCCGTCATCGCTTTCGCGGTCAGCGCGATCATCGGCAGGCTCTTGAACTGCGGGATGTCGCGGATCAGCCGCATCGCGGTCAGACCATCCATGCCCGGCATCATGATGTCCATCAGCACGAGGTCGACGCCCGGCTCCCGCTGCAGCGCCTCGATCCCGGCCTCGCCGGACTCGGCGTAGAGGACGTCGATGCCGTGCTGCTCGAGCGCGCTGGTGAGCGCGAAGACGTTGCGTACGTCGTCGTCGACGATCAGGATCCGCCGGCTGGCGAACTGGCCGGTGGTGTCGGTCGGCTCGGCGACGTACGTCCTGGGGAGCTGCACCCCGGTGCGACCCAGCAG
>NZ_JBHVKN010000179.1:0-10572 GCF_042798075.1 Nocardioides sp. NPDC057772 | reverse complement strand
GCCAGATCTTTCTCGACATGGTCCGGTGTCAAGGATCGCCGAAGGCGACCGGCGAAGCCGGCGCCCGCAGGGCGTCCTTGACTCCGGACGCCGCTGAGAACACCCTCCCGTAACGGGTCGGCGGCAAACACCAACCACAAGGGACAGCGGCAAAAGCGCGCGGAAAGAAGGACTCAGGGCTCCAACGGCAACGGCAACCCTGGAGCAACCCCGGCGGTGCGTACCTCCGAGCGCAGCGGACGGAACGGGACGACCGCGTCACCTTCGCCGCTCATCACCACAGCGGCATTGACCTCGACACCCTCGGGCACCAACTGGATCAGCGCGGCCTCCGCGGGCACCTCGATCTCGGCGCCCAGTCCCGGACCGACCTCGACGGACTTGGCCTTGAGCGCCTTGCCCTTCGCGGTCACCGGAACCACCTTGACCGTGCCGCTGCTCCCGGTCTTGGCGACCGGGCCGGCGATCACGACCCGCTTCTTGCCGACGCCGGGACCAGCCGGGACGACCACCGCGGTGGCCTCCGAGACCGTCTCGGTGGCCGTGGTGATCGCGACGTCGCCGCGGTCCACCGAGCGCATCGCGGTGGTGACCGGGCCGGTGGCGACGATCTCGACACCGTACGCGTCGCCGGCGCTGTCCTTGCCGAGCAGCTTGGTGAGGTCGACCTGCGTCTGCCCGTTGGGCGGCACGCTGATCTCCGGGGCGCCCTCCGGGGTGAGCACGTTCTTCGGGGTGAGCAGACGCAGCTCGGCGCTGACCTGGGCGTCACCCGGGTTGGCGACGGTGAGCGTGCGGCTCGCGGCGCTGTTGGGGTAGCCGACCAGCAGGTTGGTCTCGGCCGGCGTCGACTGGCCCGGGAAGTAGTCCTCCTTCGTGGCCCCCGTCTCGAGCGCGACGGCGCGGTCACGCACCATCACGCCGGCCTGGCCGCGTACGACTGTGGTCTTCAGGGACAGCTCACCCTTGCGCGGGATGACGTGGAGCAGGTCGAAGGTGCGGGTGGTGTTGCCCGGGATCGCGACGCCGCGCAGGTCCTCGGGGACCGGGACGACGCCCTTCTCGTCGTAGAGCGAGATGTCGACGGTGGCCGCACCGCTGTTGGGATTGGTGAGCTCGAGGACCGAGTTGTGGGTCGCGCCGGCGCCGACGCCGGGGAACCACGCCTCGGCCTGCGGAGCCACGCAGCCCGTGGCCGCGAGCGGCTTGGCCGTCGAGCGACCGGCGACCAGGCCCGGGGCGACCTCCTTGCCCGCCCTGATCACGACCGAGCCCGGCTTGGCGGATGTGGTGGTCACCTTGCCGGACCCCACGGTGGCCTGGGCACCCTTGCCGGCACCAGGGCCACTGAGCGTGACCTCACCGGAGCCGTCGGCGGCGTTGGTGACCGCGACCTCGTCCGCGCCCGACTTCGGCTTGCCGGGGCACACCACGGTGGCGGCCTTCGGCGCGCTGCTGTCGGCGGCGAGCGTGGGCTGTTCCCACTGGTGGGGCCGGTTGAGCAGCAGGGCGACGGCCATCGCGCCGATCAGTCCCAGGGCCACCAGAGCGGTGTTGTCGAGGCGGCGTCCGCGCTGCCTGCGTACGCGACGCAGCCGGGGTCGCGCCGCTGCTGCCGCCGCGGCCGCAGCCGCCATCCGGCCTCCCTTGCCGCGCTGCGGCTCGGCCTCGGTCTCCGGCTCCGGCTCGCCGGCCCGCATCTCATCGGGGGTCGGCCAGGCCTCGTACTCAGGCTGGAAATCGCCCTGGAAATCGCCCTGGAAGTCACCGGCGAACTCGCCGGTCCGGGTGAACTCACCGGTCTGATAGTCGCCCTCGTAGGGCGGCGGGTAGCCGGTCTGGGCGAGCATCTGTCCGGTCTCGGGGCCGGGCACGTACGGCTCCTGGGCGTAGAGCTGCTCCGGGGTGTAGCGCTCCGGCGCCTGGCCCGTCTGCCCCGTGTAAGGGTCGGCGTAGGGGTCCAGCATCCACGGTTCTTGGCCGTAGACGTCGTCGGCCTGCGGCTCGTGCGAGCGGTCGTAGGGGTCACGTGAATGGCTCATGCCGACTCCCTCCTCTGGATCAGCGTCGGCAGGCAGAGGACCAGGACCACGAACAGCCCGATCCCGGCCAGGACCAACAGGATCGTACGGATGATGGACTGTGACTCGGTCACGCCCGGGTTGCTCGGCTCGGAGTCGAGCAGCCAGGCACGCGTCGAGCGCTCGACGGTGCTCGCTTGAGTCACCGAGCCGGAGGCGTCGATCCCCTCGGCGACCGAGGAGTCGGCCGGCCCGGGCATCACGATGTAGGCGACGCCCTGGGCGGCCAGGTCGCTGATCACCGCGTCGTCGGGGTCGGCTGCCAGACGGCGTACGACTCCGGTGAGCTCGGTGGAGCCACCCGCGAGCTGGGCGATCTCGTCCTCGCCGAGGGTGATCCCGTCGTTGCGCAGAACGGCGTAGCGGATGCCCTCGTCGACCGAGCCACGGAGCACGAGGACGCCGTCCTCCGGACCGAGGGTGGTCGAGGTCGGGTCGAGCATGTAGGACGGCACACCGGTGTGGCCGAGGGCGCGGGTGTTGTCGGTGAGGTCGCCGGAGCCGGCGTAGACGAACCAGCCGAGGCTGCCGACCACGCCGATCGCGGCCACCGCGGAGGCCGCGCCGACCATGATCTTCCGCAGCCCGCTGAGCCCGTCGAGGATGGCCCCCTGGGCGCCGAGCACGGCCGCGACCACCGCGAAGCCCTGGATGGCGACCAACGGGAAGCCCCAGCCGACGCGGGCGATCCCGGCGTCGAGGTGGATCGGGATCCAGGACAGCAGCATCGTGACGACGGCCGTCGCGACGGCCCCGATCCAGCAGACCAGGACCGGGATGCGGGTGCGGCTGGGGATCAGCGCGAGCACGGCCAGCAGCGGCAGCGCCAGGCCCAGCCACCACGGGGCGCCGAGGTCGGCGCCGTCGAGCCCGGTCAGGCGGCCCACCAGCAGGTCGAAGCCACCCGCGGCCGGGGCCGGCAGCCGGCCCGGGTCGAGCAGCAGCCCGGCCCAGCCGCCGGAGAAGATCAGCGGCAGCCACCACGGGATCAGCAGGCCGACCGGCGTCGCGATGGCCGCAGCGGGCGGACCCCACTGGTCGCGGTCGCGCAGCACGGCGGGCATCAGCCGGCGTACGGCGATGAAGATGACGGCCGCGAAGACGGCCGCGACGAGGAAGGCCATCGGCGCGAAGGCGGTGATGACGGTCAGCAGCAGACCGGTGCGCCAGCCGGCCCGCCAGCGGCGGTCGGCGACCGGGTCGCTGAACCCGAGCGCGGCGTGGGCCAGCCACGGCAGCAGCGCACCGACGACGACCGCACCGATCCGGCCGTCGCCGAAGGCACCACTGACGTAGGGAACCAGGGCGTAGGCCGTCGCGCCCCACAGCAGCAGCCAGCGCGGCGCACCGAGGTGGCTGATCAGCCGGCCGGCGACCCGCAGCAGCCGCCACGCGCCGCCGAGCGCGATCGGGAAGCTGAGCAGCATCACGGCGGTGACCGCCAGGCTCGGGTTGCCGCCGAGGAACGTCGCGAGCACGGCCAGCGGGAAGACGTGGGGCGGCGCGGGCACGCCGGTGCCCTGGGAGATCGCGTGCCAGGACTGGAACTGCAGCTGCCACCAGTCGCCGACGTTCTGGGGCGTGGGACCGAGACCGCTGCCGGCGACGCCACCGAGCGCCGCACGCGCCCCGACGACGCCGAGGATGCCGACGATGACCAGGAGCACCGCGACCGGGTTGGTGAACAGGCGCACCAGCCAGCCGGTCTCGGCCGGGATCTCGTCCTCCTCGAGCTGGGCGCGCTCGGCCTGTCGTTTGGCCGCGAAGGAGGCCGGGTCGGCCTCGGCCTGCGCCATCTGACGGCGTTCGGCGATGTCGGAGGCCTGCAGGGTGACCGCTGTTGCCACGTCGGAGACGAAGTCGAGACCGTGACGGTAGGGAAGCCACGGCGGAGGCAGCAGCGCCTTGACGGCGTCCTTGTCAGCGTGCGCCTGCTTCCGGCGGCGTCGCTTGGCGAGAATGATCTGGCCGGTGTGGCCATAGATCCAGCCCAGCGCGGCCAGGTCGTCGAGCGCCGCCCCGGGGTCACGCACGAGGACGAAGCCGAGCATCCGCCACAGGGTCTGGAAGAAGAACCTGACCATCCACAGCGCCAAGGTCCCCGGCCTGCCGTTGACCAGCAGGGTGTAGAGCGCAGCCCGGCGCTCCTGGTAGTGGATCCGGCGCCCCGTCAGCTGCGTCTTGCGTACGCCGCGGTGGGCCGCCTCCACGTGGAAGACGACCGCGTCGGGGACGGCGATGGTCGTGAAGCCGGCGTTGGCGGCCCGCCAGCCCAGGTCCATGTCGGTGCCGAGGACCGGGAGGTGCTTGTCGAAGCCGCCCAGGTATTCGAGGACCTCGCGGCGGATCAGCATGCCGGCGGTGTTGACGGCCAGGACGCGGCGTACCTCGTCGTGCTGGCCCTGGTCGTACTCGCCGCGCTCCAGGCCGGTCTCGCGGTTGCCGGTGACCGAGATCGAGACACCGAGCTCGAGCATCCGGCGCAGCGAGGGCCACTCGCGGATCTTGGGGCCGAGGATGTCGGCCTCCGGGTATTCCTCGGCGGCGTTGAGCAGCGTGGCCAGAGCGTGCGGGTCGGGGGTCGAGTCGTCGTGGAGGAACCAGATCCACTCCGGCGGCTGCGCCGCCTGGTGAAGGATCGCCAGCGCTTCGTTCGCTGCGTCGGCGAACGTGGTCGACGCCGGCATCTGGACGACCTGGGCGAAGGTGTCCTCCAGGATCTCCACCGACCGGTCGGTCGAGCCGGTGTCGATCGTGACGGCAAAGCTCACCGGAGCCTGCTGGTTCCGGATCCCGTCGATGACGGTCGGAAGCCAGCCGGCGCCGTTATGAGAGACGAGGACGAGGGCGACCGACGCTTGCACGATCGGCAACCCTAGTGCCCATCTGGTGATAGACCGAATGGACCTGTCGGGCGATCGGCGATATCCCCCTGGGCATGAGCGGCCTCCTTGGGGCTCCGCGACGTGGATTGCGAAGCAATCGGCCAGACAAGACAGCAGGCCCGGACCTTGACGGTCCGGGCCTTGCTGGCTCGTGCTTGGTTATTGCCTCAGACTGCGCGCTTCTTCAGCTTGCGGCGCTCCCGCTCGGAGAGTCCACCCCAGATTCCGAAGCGCTCATCGTTGCCCAGAGCAGACTCAAGGCAGTCCTGGCGCACCTCGCAGGTCTGGCAGACCTTTTTGGCCTCCCGAGTCGATCCACCCTTTTCAGGGAAGAACGCCTCCGGATCCGTCTGCGCGCACAGGGCGCGCTCCTGCCAGCCCCCTTCGTCGGTGTCCGGCTCGAGGAGAAACAGCTCTCTCATCGTCTTTCCGACCTTTCGACCCTATTCAGCTTGTTTTCGGGACCGTGACCCCATCTTGGGCCAGTCACCTCCATGCCATCGGCAGGTAACCGATCCCCCCGTTTTTTGCGGGAACTGCCTCTGTTACGACCGAGATCGAGGTTTTGATGCAGTCCCCAGTACGAAATTTCCCGAGATTCGCTGCGCCGTCTCCAGCGCTGACGGTCCCCGGTTCAATTTCGAATCACACTGATGAAATTACATGCCTGTCGGTGCCACAAGTCAACCCTCAAATCTGCTAGGGGCGCTTCCACGCAACCTTTCGGCACCGGCTGGAGCAGGGGTGCTGGCCCTCGTCTGAGAGGCTAGGACCATGCGCGACATCACCGTTCTCTCCGGCGGCCATGGTGGCTCGAAGTTCATCTCCGGGCTCCTCCACGGCATCTCTGCCGGCCGCGTCCCGGGCATTAGGGAAGATGCCCGGGTCACCGTGATCGCCAATACCGCCGACGATCTCTGGATGCACGGCGTCAAGGTCTGCCCTGACCTCGACACGGTGATGTACACCCTTGGCAACGGATTCGACCACGAGCGCGGTTGGGGCCGCAAGGCCGAGTCGTGGTCGATCAAGGAGGAGCTCGAGGCCTACGGCGTGCCCGGCACCTGGTTCGGACTCGGCGACCGCGACATCGCCACGCATCTGGTGCGCACCCAGATGCTCGAGGCGGGCTTCCCGTTGTCCCAGGTCACCGCGGCGTTGTGCGATCGCTGGCTGAAGCCTGTATGGGGCGACCGGGTGCAGCTGCTGCCGATGACCGACGACCGTGTCGAGACCCACGTGGCGGTCAAGGACGAGAATTCACCCAGTGGACTCTCCGTCGTTCACTTCCAGGAATACTGGGTTCGCCTACGAGCCGGTGTCCCCGTCGAGAAGCTCATCTTCGTGGGGCAGGACGAGTCGAAGCCGGGTCCCGGCGTGATGGACGCGCTGCTGAAGTCCGATCTGGTGATCGTGCCTCCGTCGAACCCGGTCGTCTCGATCGGGACCATCCTCGGCGTGCCCGGGATCCGGGAGGGCCTGGTCGCCACCTCGGCCCCCGTGGTCGGGATCTCGCCGATCATCAGCGGTCATCACGTACGCGGCATGGCGGAGCAGATGCTGGCAGCGATCGGCGTCGACGCGACCGCCGCCGGAGTCGGTCTGCACTACGGGAAGCGGGGCTCGGGCGGCGTCCTCGACGGCTGGCTGGTCGACACCGCCGACGCCGACGCCGTTCCCGCGCTGACCGCGTCCGGGCTGAAGGCGGCCGCTGCCCCGCTGTGGATGTCCTCCGACGAAGCGACGGCCGACATCGCCGCTGCCGCCGTCGGGCTGGTCACCCGATGACGGGCATCACCGTCACCGCACCCGACGGCGTACCCGAGGTGCGGAAGGGCGACGACCTGGCCGGCCTGCTCCTCGACGCCCTCGAGACCCCGCTGGCGGACGGCGACATCGTCGTGGTCACCTCGAAGGTGGTCTCCAAGGCGGAGGGTCAGGTGCGAGAGGGCAACCGCGACGACGCGCTCCCCGGCGAGACGACGCGGGTGGTGGCCCGGCGCGGGCCGACCCAGATCGTGCGCAGCCGGCTCGGGCTGACCATGGCCGCGGCCGGGATCGACGCCTCCAACGTCGAGGCCGGCCACATCGTGCTGCTGCCGCTCGACCCCGATGCCTCCGCTCGCGCCCTGCGTGCCACGCTCCGCGACCGCACAGGCGCCAACGTCGGCGTGATCATCACCGACACCGCCGGGCGGGCCTGGCGCGACGGCCAGACCGACATCGCGATCGGCGCTGCCGGGATGGAGGTCCTGGAGAGCTTCGCCGGCCAGGTCGACGCCTACGGCAACGGCCTCGTCGTCACCGCCCCCGCCGTCGTCGACGAGATCGCCTCGGCGGCCGAGATCTCCCAGGGCAAGCTGGGCGCGCGGCCGTTCGCCGTCCTGCGCGGGCGGGCGGACCTGGTCCGCGAGCCCGGCGACGACGGGCCGGGGGCGAGCGCACTCATCCGCCCCGAGGGATCGGACTTCTTCGGCTTCGGTGCCCGCGAGGCGGTCGTACGCGCCCTCAAGGGCGCCGCCGAGGACCAGGCCCCGTTCGGCGCTCCGGCGAGCGCCGAAGAGCTCTCCGCGGCCGTCGCGGAGGTGACCGGGACCGCTCCTGTGGCCCACGGGGACGGGCTCCGCGTGGACGGCGCCGACCCCGCGCTGGTCGCCGTGCTGGCGTTCGCGCACGGCTGGCGATGCGAGCGCGCGGAGACCAATCGCGGGGCAACTTCCCTTCTGCTACCACTGACCACCTAGAATCTGCGCGTCCCGACTAAAGACCCGAGGTACGCCGAACAGTGGCCAACAAGTCGCTCAACAAAGACCGCCGTGCGGTCATCAACGACATCCGCAAGAAGCAGGGTCGCGCAGAGCGCGTCCGCGGTGCGGCGATCGTCGGTGTCTGCGTCGTCATCGCCCTCGCGATCGTGGGTGCCGCAGCGTGGGGTCCGATCACGGACTTCTTCAAGACCAGCAAGTACGACGACGTCGCACTGCAGGACATCGGGAAGAGCACGAAGGCTGCCGGCTGCCAGAAGATCACCGAGATGGCGGCCGACGGCAACCAGAACCACATCGCCACCGGCACCGAGCAGACCTACACCACTGCTCCCCCGGCGTTCGGCCCTCACTGGAACGAGGCCAACGTCGCGCCGGCCGACATGTCGCGCAAGTTCTACACCCCGGGCGACCGCCCCGACCTCGAGGCGCTGGTGCACAACCTCGAGCACGGCTACACGATCGTCTGGTACGACGAGACGGTCTCCGAGGACGAGCTGAACACGCTCCGGGCGATCGGTGACAAGTTCGCCGGCACCTCCAACTTCCGCTACAAGTTCATCGCGGCCCCGTGGACCGCTGCCGACGCCAAGGAGACTGCGGTCGCCGGCGACAAGAAGACCGAGTTCCCCGCGGGCACCCACATCGCCATGACGCACTGGTCCGCCGACCCGGCCAACCCGACCGAGGCGTCCACCCAGAAGGGCGTCTTCCAGTACTGCGAGAGCGTCTCCGGCGAGGCGATCAAGGACTTCATGCAGAAGTACCCCTACACCTCCAGCCCCGAGGCCCAGGCCATGTGATGGGTCCCTCCGGACGTACGAAACGGCCGTCTCCCTTCGGGGAGGCGGCCGTCTCTCATCTCCTCCGCCGGTCGAGCTGGTCAGGTGAGGTCGGTGCGGTCGGAGTCCTTGAGGGCGGCGACGATCTTCTTGACCTGCTGGGCGTGGGCGCGGGTGGTGACCAGGACGGCGTCGTCGGTGTCGACGACGACGATGTCCTCGAGACCGATGAGGGCGATGGTGCGGCCGGAGTGAGGCACCACCAGGCCGGTGGAGTCGAGGGCGTGGACGAGGGTGTCGTCACCGAGGATCGTCGGGCCCTCGGGCGAGGCGATGGCGGCGGCCTGGAGCAGCGTCGCGAGCGAGTCGAAGTCGCCGATGTCGTCCCAGCCGAGGTCGGCGGGCACCGTGGCGACCTTGCCGGCCGCGGCGGCCGGCTCCGCGACCGCGTGGTCGACCGCGATCTTCGGCAGGGTCTCCCACAGCTCCTCGAGCCGCGACGGCTCTGCGGCGATGGCCCGCAGCCGGTCGGTGAAGCCGGGGTCCGTCTCCGCGAGCAGGTCGAGGAGGACGGTGGGGCGGACCACGAACATCCCCGCGTTCCATCGGTAGCGGCCGGTCGCGAGATAGCCCGCCGCCACTTCGGCCGACGGCTTCTCGACGAACTCGTCGACCAGGTAGGCGCCCCTGTGGCCGTCCAGCGGCTCGCCCTCGGCGATGTAGCCGAACGCGGTCGAGGCGAAGGTCGGCGAGATACCGATCGTCACCAGCCAGCCGTCCGCCGCGACCGCCGCGGCGCTGCGTACGGTCGCGTGGAAGTTGTCGACGTTGCGGATCACGTGGTCGGCGGCGAAGGAGCCCATCACCGCGTCCGGGTCGCGCCGCTCCAGGAAGGCAGCGGCCAGGCCGATCGCGGCCATCGAGTCGCGCCCGCTCGGCTCGGCCAGGATCGCATCGTGCGGCACCTCCGGCAGCTGCTCGCACACCGCTCGCTCGTGCACCGCGCCGGTCACGACCATGATGCCGTCACAGACGGGGTCGAGACGGTCGTAGGTCTCCTGCAGGAGCGTACGTCCGTGGCCGGTCAGGTCCCGCAGGAACTTCGGCTCCGAGGACCGCGAGAGGGGCCACAGCCGGGTGCCTGCGCCGCCGGCGGGGATCACTGCCCAGAACGTCATGGCGCACACCTTAGAGTTTCGACGTGAGCAGCTTCCCCGAGACCCTCGCCCGAGCCCTGCGGACCGACCCCGGCGGCCCGTTCGTGACGTTCTACGACGAGACGAGCGGCGAACGCCAGGAGCTGTCCACCACGACGTACGCCAACTGGGTGGCCAAGGCGTCCGGCCTGCTCGTCGACGAGCACGGCCTCGAGCGCGGCGACAGCATCCGCATCGATCTGCCCACCCACTGGCTGGCCACCGTGTTCCTCGGCGCGGCCTGGAACACCGGGCTCGTGGTGACCGACTCCGAGAGCCCCGACGCCGTCGTCTGCGGCCCCGAGACCGTGGCCGCCTGGGCCGACGGAGCCGGGAAGCGGCCGACGCTGGCGTGCTCGCTCCTGCCGTTCGGCGTACGTTTCGCCGACCCGCTCCCCCAAGGCGTCCATGACGTCGGGATCGAGGTGTGGGGACAGCCGGATGCGTTCACACCTTTCGACCCACCGGAGACGGACGACGCAGCCGTCTCGTGGACCGACATCGAGACGAGCCACGCGGCCCTGTTCGGAGGCGACGGGAACAGCGCGCGCCTGCTCACCACCGTTCCACCGGCGTCACCGGTTGGCGCAGAGCTCCTGGCCGCCCTGCTCGTCGGAGGCGGCTCGCTGGTGCTGGTCACCAACGCGACCGAGGACCGACTGCCGATCATCGCCTCCAGCGAGCGCGCCACGCGGCTCCCGGACCACTCGTCGTGATATCTCGATACCGCGCGGATATCGGCTCTCGATAACGCCTCCGCCTGACGCGGGTATCCGGCCTTCGGCCCTGAAGGGCACGGCCACCGGAGTGTTCGCCGGCGTCATGTACCACGACTACCTCACCGGTCGCAGCTCCGGCAGTGT
>NZ_JBHVKN010000178.1:0-10629 GCF_042798075.1 Nocardioides sp. NPDC057772 | reverse complement strand
GTACTGAACCGTCGACTCAGAGACGCTCGGAGGATTCTCGACGGTGTTGTCCGTGCTGCTGGTGACGACTCCGACGATGGTCGCTGCGGCGACTCCGCCGCCCACAAGAATGCTGGCGACGATGGCAATGATGTTGCCCATGGATATGTGACCTCCCTCTCCTAGCGGCGAACCCTAGCAGTCTGGCGGCGAACCATACTGATCAGTAGCAGAACTGTTGATGTTGTGGCTCCGATCCAGGCCAGGCCGTACGCCACCCACGCTCCGATCACTGCCGGACCGGCCGTCACCTCGGGTGTGAAGTGATCGCCTCCGGGCAGTCGCTGCACGAGCAGATCACCACCTTCGTGGACGACCTCGCCGGCGATCCGCGGCGCCTCGCCCGCGGACCGGTCGGTGATGACGTACCCGATCCCGAGCCGGCGCAGGGCGTCGGCCTGCCCCCCGGCGTCGGTCCCGGTGAGCGCATCGGCGACCGCCTCCGCCCGCCGGTCCTCCCCCGGCACCACCGTGCTGCCGATGGTCAGGTCGCCGTCGACGACGCTCGAGCGGGTGATCATCCGCGGCAGCGGGTCGAGCACGGGCCGGCCACCGTTCCACGAAGGCGCGCGGTAGGCGGACCAGGGCAGGACGAGTACGTCCCCCGGGGCGGTCTCCTCGGCGAGCACCGCGCGTGCCTGGCGCCACTCGGTCGGGTAGTCGGCGGTGCCGATGCCACCCGCGAGGCCCCAGGCGGCGTCGGGGAGCACGGCGACCGGCGCGAGCGCGAGGACGACGGCTGCCGCCCAGCGGGGAGCCGTGCCGCGCAGTCTCTCGGTCAGGGTGTCGACGCCGCTGGCGACGGTCACGACCAGCAGCGGCAGGCAGAGCGGCAGCAGACGGCTGCTGTCGCGGAGCAGCGCCAGGCCGGGGACGTCGTGGGCGAGGGCGTCGAGCGCTGCCGACGCCGCCCAGCCGGCGAGCGCGATCGCCAGGCCGGCGACCCAGAGCGCCAGAACCGCCACCCGCTGACCGTCGGAGGCCCACCACCGGCGGAGACCGGCCGCGACGAGCGCCACGACGAGCAGCAGGCCCGCCCAGGCCGCCCAGCCCTCGCGGCTCGCCGGGACGACCGAGGTGTTCCAGATCCCGGCGAGCGACAGCGCCGCCAGCGGGGCCGGCAGCGCGTCGCCGCGCAGCGCGAAGACGTCGAACCCGGTGGCCGAGGCGGCCTCCGCGGTGCGGGTCAGGCCGGCGACGAGCCAAGGTGCGTTGACCACCGCCACCGCGGCCAGCAGCCGGACCGGCCGGCGGCCACGGCGCAGGCCGGTGGCGAGGAGGACGGCACCCGTGACGATGCCGGCGCTCGCGCTCAGGCTCCCGGCGAGCAGGACCGGCAGCATCCACACCGGACCCCGCCCCCCCGCCGCCCCGCGGCGGCCGGCCAGGACCAGCCAGGGCACCGCGGCATAGGCGAGCAGCATCGGCCAGTGGCCGATCCACAGCCGCTCGGCGACGTACGGACTCCATACGGTCAGGCTCACCACCGCCAGCCGGGCGGCGAGCGAGCGGTCGCGCACCAGCTCCGCGGCCCCGGCCCCGGCGAGCACCAGCGCTCCCACCAGGACGATCTTCTGCAGCAGGAGGCCCGGGACGATCTCGTCCAGCACCGCGACCACCGCGTCGGAGGGTACGGCGCGCGGCAGGCCCGAACCGAGCCCGAGCACGTCGCGGGTCAGCGCGAGGTCGGCCACCCACACCATGTCGTAGCTGAGCACGAACCCGGGCCCCAGCGCCGGCCCCAGCATCAGCAGAGCGAGTACGCCCGCCCACGCCGTAGGCACCACCCGCTCCCTCACGCGGCCACCCTAAGCCGAGACGTCACTTCCGCAGGCCGAGACGTCACTTGTGGCGAACGAGTTCCGATCCTGGGCGGATGCCGGTGCCGGCATGTGGCCCGAGGCGGCCTAGGCTTTCCAAGTGCCCACGATGACCGCCAGCCCGACCAGCGCCCGCCGGCGCCGGCTGTCCGCGCTCATCCGCAGCAGCGGCTTCCTCGCCGTCTGCATCATGGTCACCAACGTCGCGACCTACGGCTTCCAGATCATCGCCGCGCGGATCCTCGGCCCGGGACAGTACGGCGGCGTCGCGTCGATGATGTCGCTGCTCCTCGTCGTCGGCGTGGTCCAGCTCGGGATGCAGGCGACGGCGTCGCGACGGGTCACCGAGACGCCCGGCCAGGAGCGTGCCATCGAGCGGACGGTGCTGCGGGCGACCTACCGGGCGGCCGTCGTGGTCGGCGTGGTCATGCTCGCCGCCTCGCCGCTGGTGTGGCGGCTGCTGCGGCTCGACTCCATCTATCCGGCGATGCTGGTCGCGGTGTGTGCGGTGCCGCTGACGATCATGGGCGGCCAGGCCGGGGTGCTGCAGGGCGAGCGTCGCTGGCTCGACCTGGCGATGGTCTACCTGGCGCTGGGCATGCCGCGAGTCGTGGTCGCCACCGCCGCGATGTGGGTGCGGCCGACCGAGGGCGCCGCGATGGCCGGTGTCGCCCTCGCCCAGTTCGCGCCCGCGGTCGTCGGGTGGTGGGTGCTGCGGCGGCGTACATCTGCTTCTGCCGAGGCGAAGCCCGGCCCCATCAAGCCCGTCGTGGTGGAGATGCTGCACGGCTCGATCGCGCTGCTGGGCTTCTTCGCGCTCTCCAACGTCGACATCCTGATCGCACGCAACGTGCTCTCCGACCACGTCTCCGGCTTGTACGCGGGTGGCCTGATCCTCACCAAGGCGGTGCTGTTCCTGCCGCAGTTCGTGGTGATCATCGCGTTCCCGTCGATGTCGGCCGAGGCGAGCCGCCGCTCGGCGCTGGTCAAGTCACTGGCCCTCGTGGGCGGTCTGGGCGCGTGCGCGATCGCGGGCTCCTGGCTGCTGTCGTGGTTGGCGATGATCTTCATCGGTGGCCCCGACTACGCCGAGATCGAGGACCTGCTCTGGGTCTTCGCGATCCTCGGCATGGTGCTCTCCGTGCTCCAGCTGCTCGTCTACTCGGTCCTGGCCCGGCGCAGCCGGATCTCGGCGTACCTCCTCTGGATCGCCGTCGCCGCCGTCGTGGCCCTGGGTGCGATGCAGACCACCGTGGAGGGCCTCGTCTGGGCGGTCCTCAGCATCGACGCCGCCCTCGCCGCCGTGCTGCTGACGGTCACGTTCTGGCGGCTCAGCCACCCGTCCAACCGCGGCTGACCTGCGACTTCACCAAACTGTCGGCGCGGCAGGCTTAGATGTGCGCATCATGCCTCGCTGGTCCATCGACGCCGTGGAGAAGGCGGCCCCCGACGCCGGGTCGCTCAACGCCGCCCGCAAGCTCGCCGTCCCCGGCCCCTGGTCGGAGACCGGCGCCACCGACGTGCTCGTCTGGGGCAAGTGCCAGGGATCGGGCAAGAGCCCCTACCAGGTGAGCGTCGACCTCACCGGCCCCGCCTACAAGTGCTCGTGCCCGTCGCGGAAGTTCCCGTGCAAGCACGCGATCGCGCTGCTGTTGCTGTGGGCCGGGGCTCAGGTGGGCGAGGCCGACGAGCCGGAGGCGTACGCCTCGGAGTGGGCCTCCCAGCGTGCCGCTCGGGCCGAGGGCGCCGCCGAGGGTGCCTCGGCACCGGCCAAGCCGGTGGACCGGGCTGCCCAGGCGAGACGGGCCGCCGAGCGCCGGGCGCTGATGGACGGCGGCGTCGAGGACCTCGTGCTGTGGTTGGAGGACCTGGCGCGCGGCGGGCTCGCCACCGCGAAGACGCAGCCGTGGACCTGGTGGGACGCGGCCGCGTCCCGGTTGGTCGACGCGCAGCTGCCCGGGCTCGGCGAGCGGGTCCGGGAGATGGCGGCCGCGGTCAACCGGCGTGAGGACTGGGCCGAGCATCTGCTGATCGAGATCGGCCGCTGGTGGACCGCGGCCCGAGCGTGGCGGTCCTGGGACTCGCTCGACGCCGACACCCAGGGTGATCTGCGGGTGGTGGTCGGCTGGGCGATGCCGAGCGCCCAGGTGCTGGAGGCCGGGGTGCAGGCCGACGTGTGGACCGTGCTGGGGGCGCATCGCGACGAGCGCGGCAACCTGATCGAGCAGCGGACGTGGCTGCGCTCCGACTCGGGCGAGACCGCGCTCCTCCTCGACTTCGCGGCGGGCGGCAACCCGCTGCCGATCGCCCGGCTCGCCGGAGCCCGGCTGGCGGCTTCGGTCGGGTTCTATCCGGGCCATGCGCCGCGCCGGGTGGTGCTGGCCTCGGAGCCGGAGGCGCTTCCCGCCACCTCCGACCTCGGCAGCGCGACCGATCTCGCCGGCGCCCGAGCGGCGCTCGCGGCAATCCGGGCCGGCAACCCGTGGGCCGACCGGGCACCGGTCGTGGTCCGCGTCGCCGCGTGCGTGCCCGAGGGCGACGAGCTGCCGTACGTCGTGGACGACGCCGGTCACCAGGTGCCGTTGCTCGGCGAGCCGGGGACCTGGTGGCGGTTGCTGGCCTTGACCGGGGGTCATCCGGTGACCGCGTTCGGGGAGATCGAGGACGGCGGGCTGCGGGTGCTCACCGTGGTGAGCGTCGAGGACGGATCCGACGACGGGGAGCTGGTGGCGCTGTGACCACGATCGAGGAGTGGTGGGACGCGGTCGCCGCGACCGCGGTGCTCGGCACGGCGCGGCGCAGCGTGCCCCCGGCACCCGAGACGGTGCCGGACCGGCGTGGGGCCTCCGCGCAGACGGCGCTGCTCGACGCGGCGGCGCTGGGCGGAGCGATGGTGCGTTCGGGGCGACCGCTTCGCACCGGGTCCGCGCCGGCGGCGGCCCCGGCCGATCGGCTGCCGGTGGCACCGGCTGGTGGCGTACAGCTGTTGGAGCTGGTGCTGCACCAGACCCCCGGCGGCGCCGACCTGCGCGGCGACCTCCTCGGCCACTGGCTGGCCTGTGCGAACGCTGCCGGGTACCGGGTGCCGTCGCGGCTGCTCCCCCGGCTGCTGGACCAGGCGCTGACCCGGCCCGAGCTGCACCGCGACGCGCTGACGGCGGCCGACGCGCGCGGGGCCTGGCTGGTCGCCAACCGGCGCCGGTGGCGGCCGATGATCGCCTCGGCACGAGCGGCTGCCGGTGCGGGCGAGGAGCTCCTCGACGACGCAGCCTGGGCGCGGCAACCGACCGTCGCTCGGGCCGAGATGCTGACCCGGCTGCGTGCCGACGACCCAGCTGCCGCCCGCGAACGGCTCGAGTCGGTCTGGGCGAGCGAGAAGGCCGCCGACCGCGCGACCCTGATCAAGACGCTCCGGACCGGTCTCAGCCTCGAGGACGAGCCGCTCCTGGAGCGTGCGCTCGACGACCGGGGTGCGGACGTGCGGGTCGCCGCCCGGCTCCTGCTCGACGCCCTGCCCGGCTCGGCGCGCGGGCAGCGGCTCGGCGCGCTGCTCCGCCCGCTCATCACCGTCACCGGGGTCGTGCGCCGCACGCTCCACGTCGAGCCGCCCGCCGAGGCCGACGCAGCGGCGAGGCGCGACGGGCTCGACAAGGCCCCGAAGGGCCGGTCCCAACGCGGCCACTGGCTCACACAGCTGGCCGCAGGTGCCCCGCTCGAGGTCTGGACCGATGCCACCGGCAGCGACCCCGAGGCGACCTGGCCGATGATCACAGACCCCGACGCCCGCGCCGGCATCATCGCCGCCGTCATCGCCCGCCGCGACCAGGTGTGGGCCCGTGCACTGGTCGACGACGTCCACCGCGGTGAGCTTCTCGAGATCGTGCCGAACGCAGACCGGGAGGCGATCGTGCTGCGTCAGCTCCTCACCGGAGCGGCGGCAGGCACGAGCGGGACGACCATCTCCGCCCGGCTCCGCGCCGTTCCGGGGCCGTGGAGCCTCGACTTCAGCCGTACGATCCTGGATCTCCTCACCGCCCGCGAACGCGAGCTGACCCGGTCGGTCGCCACCTTGGCCGCGCGGATGCCGCCCGAGATCGTGCCCGACCTGCACCGGCTGCCCGACTCGCTCGCCAAGCAGCGCAACCAGCTCATCCAGCACCTCTCCCTCGTCCACGCCATCACGGAGGCCTTCCAGTGACCGACATTCTTCGCGCCCACGCCGAGGACGCCTACGCCGACGAGCTCACCGCTCTGGCCGCCCACGATGCCGCGAGCGGCCGGCCCCGCCCGCCCCAGTGGCGGCTCTCCCCCTGGGCCGTGACCACCTACCTCCTCGGCGGCGAGCTGCCCGACGGCACGGCGATCAGCGCGAAGTACGTCGGCGCCCGCCGTCTCATGGAGATCGCGGTCGCCTCCTTGGCCACCGATCGTGCGCTGCTGCTGCTCGGCGTTCCTGGCACGGCCAAGACCTGGGTGGGCGAGCATCTGGCCGCGGCCATCTCGGGCGACTCGACGCTGGTCGTCCAAGGCACCGCAGGCACCCCGGAGGAGTCGCTGCGCTACGGGTGGAACTATGCCCGTCTGCTCGCCGAGGGCCCCTCGCGGGACGCGCTGGTGCCGAGCCCGGTGATGCGGGCGATGGAGACCGGCGCGCTCGTCCGCATCGAGGAGCTGACCCGCATCCCCGCCGACGTCCAGGACGGCCTCATCTCGATCCTCTCGGAGAAGACGCTGCCCGTCCCCGAGCTCGACGACGAGGTCCAGGCGCGCCAGGGGTTCAACCTGATCGCGACCGCCAACAACCGCGACAAGGGCGTCAACGACCTCTCCTCCGCGCTCAAGCGGCGCTTCAACACGGTCGTGCTGCCGCTGCCGGACACCCTCGACGACGAGGTCTCGATCGTCCGCAGCCGGGTCGAGCAGCTCGGCGCCTCGCTCGCCCTGCCCGCCGACCTGAGCCAGCTCGCCGAGATCGAGCGCGTGGTCACCATCTTCCGTGAGCTCCGCTCGGGCGTCACCGCCGACGGACGTACGTCGGTGAAGTCGCCCTCCGCCACCCTCTCGACCGCCGAGGCGATCTCGGTGATGACCAACGGGGTGGCGCTGGCGGCGCACTTCGGCGACGGCGTGGTGCGCGCCGACGACGTCGCGGCCGGGCTGGTCGGCGCGGTGGTGAAGGACCCGGTGCAGGACCGGATCGTGTGGCAGGAATACCTCGACACCGTGGTCCGCGACCGGCCGAGCTGGGCCGACCTCTACCGCGCCTGCCGGGAGCTGGTGTGACCGAGCGCAGCTGCGCCTTCGAGATCCTGGGCGTACGCCACCACGGGCCGGGCTCCGCCCGGTCGGTCGAGGCCGCGCTCGAGGAGCTCTCCCCCGACCTGGTCGTGATCGAGGGGCCACCGGAGCTCGACGCGCTGCTGGGGCTGGCGGGCGACCCGGAGCTGGTCCCGCCGGTCGCGGCACTGGTCTATGCGGTCGAGGAGCCGCGGCGCTCGGCGTTCTACCCGTTCGCGTTCTTCTCCCCGGAGTGGGTCGCGATGCGTTGGGCGCTCGAGCGCCGCGTCGACGTCCGCTTCGCGGATCTTCCGGCGACACACTTCCTGGCCCCGACCGTGCCGTCTGAGGAGGCCAGCGACGAGCGGCCCGAGCCTCGACTGGCGGGCTCGGATCCGATCTCGCGGCTCGCCCGGGCGGCCGGCTACGACGATCCCGAGCGCTTCTGGGAGGACGCCGTCGAGCACCGTGCCGAGTCGTCGCTGGGCCGGTTCACCGCGATCCGCGAGGCGATGGCAGAGATCCGCACCGAGGATCCGGTCGATCGCGAGAACGAGCGGCGCGAGGCGTACATGCGCAAGGTGCTGCGCGCGGCAAGACGCGAGGGCCGTGAGCGGGTCGCGATGATCTGCGGCGCTTACCACGCCCCGGTCCTGCACCCGTCGGCCTGGCCCAAGGTCGCCGACGACAACGCCCTGCTCAAGGGCCTGCCCAAGATCAAGGTCACCGCCACCTGGGCGCCCTGGACGGCCGGCCGGCTCGCTGCCGACTCCGGCTACGGCGCGGGCGTCACGTCCCCCGGCTGGTACCAGCACCTCTACGCCCACTGGCACGCCGGCACCCCCGACGACGTCGTGCCCGGCTGGCTCACCCGGGTCGCTCGGGTGCTCCGTGCCGAGGGACTCGCCGCGGCTCCCGCGACGGTCGTGGAGGCCGTACGCCTCGCCCAAGCGCTCGCCGCGGTTCGCGGCCGGCCATCCGCCGGTCTCGACGAGCTCGAGGACGCCACCGTCGCGGTGCTGTGCGAGGGCTCGCGGCTGCCGCTGGCGCTGGTGGAGCGCACGCTGGTGGTCGGCGAGGAGCTCGGCCAGGTGCCCGAGTCGGCGCCGTTGGTGCCCCTCGCCCAGGATCTGGCCCGCCAGCAGAAGCGGCTCCGCCTCAAGCCTTCCGCCGCCGAGACCACCGTGGTGCTCGACCTGCGCCGCGAGACCCAGCGCGAACGGTCGCTGCTGCTCCACCGGCTGCGGCTGCTCGGCATCGACTGGGCCACCGAGGCCGACCGCGGTGGCACCAAGGGCACCTTCAAGGAGGCCTGGACGCTGCAGTGGCAGCCGGAGTTCGCGGTACGTCTGGTCGAGGCCGGCCTCTACGGCACCACCGTCGTCGCCGCGGCCGAGGGGCTCGTCGCCGAGCGTGCGGCGCAGGCCGAAGACCTCGGCACACTGGCCGAGCTCATCGACCAGGCGCTGGTCGCCGACCTCCCCGCCGGGCTCGAGGCCGCGATCACGGCTCTCGCCGAGCGCACCGCGCACCAGCACGACACCCTCTCCCTGCTCCGGGCGATCGAGCCGCTGGCGCGGACGCAGAGGTATGGGGACGTACGCGGCTCCGACACCGCTGTGGTCGCCGGCGTGCTCCACACCGTGGTGCTCCGCGCCGCCGCCGGGCTGCGGGCCGCCTGCACCTCGCTCGACGACGACGCAGCAGCAGCCATGAAGGGCGCGCTCGACGCCGCCCACCGCGGGGTGTCGCTGGTCGGCGAGGCGCCCGCCGGATCCTCGCCTCCGGCGTGGGTGGCGACCTGGGAGCAGGCTCTCCTCGCACTCGCCGCCGACGATCAGGTCCACGGGCTGCTCGCCGGACGGGTCAACCGCATCCTCCTCGACTCCGAGCAGGTGAGCATCGAGACCGTCTCCGCGCGGCTCAGCCGTCACCTCTCCCACGGCACCTCGCCGGAGCACGCCGCCGCCTGGGTGGACGGGCTGCTCGAGGGCGAGGCGCTGCTCCTGCTCCACGAGATCGAGCTGCTCCGGCTCCTCGACGAGTGGGTCGCGAGCGTCGCGGAGACCACCTTCGAAGACCTGCTGCCGCTGCTGCGCCGCACCTTCTCGCGCTTCCAGTCGCCCGAGCGCCGCCAGATCGGTGGCCGTGTACGCAACCTCGACGCCGCCACCGACCTCCATCACACCGCCACCCTCGATCTCGACCTCGCCCTGCCCGCCGCCGCGCGGGTCGCCGACCTGCTGCAGCTGGAGCCCGCATGACCACCGAACGCGACCGCCTCACCCGCTGGCGCCTGGTGCTCGGCGGCGACGCCGAGGAGGCCCTGGGGTCAGGTGCCGGCGGCACCCCCATGTCGCTGACTGCCGAGGACCGCGCCCGCGACGAGGCCCTCGAGCAGCTCTACGGCGAGCAGCCGAAGGGCCGCAGCGCCGGGCTCGGCGGATCGGCTCCCCGGGTCGCTCGGTGGCTCGGCGACATCCGCACCTACTTCCCCACCTCGGTCGTGAAGGTGATGCAGGGCGACGCGATGGACCGCCTCGGCCTCCACCAGCTCCTCACCGAGCCCGAGATGCTCGACTCGGTACAGCCCGACATCCACCTCGTCTCCACCCTCATCGGCCTCGGCCGGGTGATCCCCGAGCACAGCCGCGAGTCGGCCCGAGCCGTCGTACGCACCGTCACCGACGAGCTCGAGTCCCGGCTCCGCTCCCAGACGGTGCAGGCGGTCACCGGCGCCCTCAACCGGGCCGCGCGCACCCGTCGTCCGCGACCCGCGGACATCGACTGGGGACGTACGATCGCGGCCAACCTCGAGCACTACCTGCCCGAGCACCGCACCGTCGTGCCCGAGCGCCTCGTCGGCCACGCCCGCAAGGCCCAGCAGACGCAGCGGCGCATCATTCTCTGCATCGACCAGTCCGGCTCGATGGCCGAGTCGGTCGTCTACTCCAGCGTCTTCGGAGCCGTGCTCGCCTCGCTCCGCTCGGTCGAGACCAAGCTGGTCGCCTTCGACACCGAGATCATCGACCTGACCGAGGATCTCGACGACCCCGTCGACGTCCTCTTCGGCGTGCAGCTCGGCGGCGGCACCGACATCAACCGCGCCCTCGCCTACTGCCAAAGCCTCATCGAGCAGCCCGAGGAGACCGTCCTGGTGCTGATCAGCGACCTCTACGAGGGCGGGATCCGCGAGGAGATGCTGCGACGTTCCCGCGAGATCACCGACTCCGGCGCCACCATGGTCGCGCTCCTCGCCCTCAGCGACTCCGGCGCCCCGAGCTACGACGCCGGCCACGCCGCCGCGCTCGCCGACCTCGGCATCCCCGCCTTCGCCTGCACCCCCGACCTCTTCCCCGATCTCATGGCCGCCGCCATCGACAAACGCGACCTCGGCGCCTGGGCCAGCGAGAACGACATCACCACCGCCGCTCCCACCGACTGACCCCCTCCATCGAGCCGTCATCCCCGCGGGCCGAGACGGCAGAAACGG
>NZ_JBHVKN010000177.1:0-10633 GCF_042798075.1 Nocardioides sp. NPDC057772 | reverse complement strand
CTACCGATCTTGGAGGCCTCGACGCCTACCCAAGTGCCACCACGCCGCCCAACGCGGCGACCGAGCTCACCCCCACCTCAGGTAGGAAGAGCCGGGAAAGGGAACGTGCTACTTCCCGGACTGTCAGCGGAAGACGATCATCTTCATGGACGGCGAGGCTTACAACAACGCCGAAATTGCACACATTCGCGGTGCCAACAAGAAGTCTGCGCGCTACGACCCGCACATGACGGACGCAGAGAGAGCAGCGTTCGCCAATCTCATCCTTCTATGCAGTCCCCATCATGATCTCGTCGACGACCGTCGTCGCGATGACTACCCGCCGGATGTGTTGCACAGTTGGAAGGAAGAACGCGAACGGGAGGCTCGGGCTGTAGACGACGGCGGCTTGGACAAGATCACCGAGGGCGACCTTAAGAGGTTGCTCGCAGCCGCGGTGGCTGAGGTGCGTCCGCAGCGGGACATCTTGCTCGAGGTCTATCACGGCATCCTGATCGGAGCCGACCTTCCACACGCACCGTTCGGAGCGATGGGTGAGTTCAGCCTGATCGATCCGCTGCACCGGGCCGATCCACAGAACGTGGCGATGGTCAAGATCAGGAACGCCGGCGCTCTGCGGGCGAGGGTTGAGTACGTGATGCTCTGCTACAGGTTTGAGGGTGACCCGCCGAAGGAGATGCGAGCAGCCGGCACGGATGAGTTCCCTGGGCGCAACCCGCGTCTACCGGCGCCACTTGAGATTGGAGACTCGACTCACTGGGTCGTCCCCTTCGAGGCGTTCACTGTGGCGTGGCTGGCAGATGCCGATGGGCAACGCTTCACCGAGTTCTACTTCGAGGTGGGCCTTGCCTCAGGCGAAGTGCTGAAGTCCGAGCCAGTTAGCTCGGAGCACGTGCAGCTCGGCATGTGACTTCAGTCCGCGTCGTTGTCGCCACGGTTCTGCCAGTGCTCGTGAGACGTTCGCGCGCCGCTGGCCGCGAAACACTGTCGTGTCGGACCGGTGCAGGCTGCCATGATCGTTCCGTGGGTACGGAGATCATGCTGAGTCTCAATGACATCAACATCGACTACGGCAAGAATCGGTACTGGAAGGGCCATTACTGGCTGTTTCCGCCCGGAAGCGAAGCGAACGTGCCGACCGAGTACGTAAGTGGATTCAGGCTCCAGCCTGGGTACGAAGCATCGCTGGCGGACGTCAGGTTTCGCTTGTGCCACCTCGGATACTCAGCCGCGGAGTCCAGAGCGAAGTTCGAGACCTACCTGAACCGTTGGCAACGCACCGATGACGACCTGAAGATCACCTATGACGAGTTTCACGACACGATAACTGGCATCGAGTTCGCGAGGCTGACCTCTGACGACTTGAAGCCTTACATCTGGGACTTCAGAGACTTCGTCATCGCTCGGCTCGCATCGAGCGACGACGAGATCTACGGGCTCGAAGACTTCATCTACGGCCTGGACTTCGCGATCACCCTTCGCGCACTCTGCGACCGGCCGGACAATCTGCAGCTTCCTTTGAGGTGGCAGACCCAGGACCTCATCGACAGTGGATGGGTCGCGCTCGAGGACCTCAAGGACATCGACCGACTGACCTACATCAACAATCACACCCTGCTGTTCGGCCGGATCCAGGATCACGTCGGCCTTGACCGTGTCAATGCGTTCGACAAGTGGCTTCATGCCCAAGGGCTCCCGAGGGCCACGCCGTATTTGCGGTTGTCCTCCGGGGGCGTTCCGACCCAGGAGACCCTTACGCTCCCCGTCGCGGTGCGCCACAAGATTCATCACCCCGAGAACACCCACAACGTCCTCACCGACGACGAGCTTCGAGAAAGCACCGAGCTCCTCCTCGATACCGTCCGGAACCTTCCGGCTCCTGGCCTTGGCCTGGCCTAGCTCGCAGGGTCCGCGGCGATTTCGCGCAAGCTGGCGCAGCGCTGCGTCATTCTGGGCCGGTGTGCCGCAACTAGGCCCGTGTCCTACCTGGATGGCCCACACCACCATGGGTTGCCCGCACTGCCCAGGCGCGGTGGGTGCAGGGCACCTTGAACGCGAAGGCACATCGATCGCTTCCAAGGAGTCGAGCATGGCCACCCAACCCGCACAGGCCCCGGCACAAGCTGCCACGATCCACCTACTCAGTATCGAAGAGGCAGCGACGTACCTGAACGTGCCCCAGCGCTGGGTTGCCGACGCAGTGCGCCAGCGCCGGATCCGATGCAGCAGAATCGGAAAGCACGTCAGGTTCCGCCTCGAGCACCTCAACGAGTTCATCACCGCCTGTGAGCAGCCCCTGACAGCGCCCAGCGACACGAACGTCCTGCACCTCAGCCCCAGAACGTCGGGCCGTTCGCGTCTCTGACCGTCACTCAGGCGACCGCAGCATCGACACCCCCACGCAGCAGGTGAAGTGGCGGCCGGATCTGCTCCCCGTTCATCACGGCGTCGACGATGTCAGAGATCAGCTCGTCGCCGGCAGGCAGCAGGTGGCCGTAGGTGTCGATCGTGGTGGTGATCGACTCGTGTCCCAGCCGTGCCTGGATGTGCGGCAGCGGGGCGCCGCCGGCGATGAGCCACGACACGTGCGTGTGCCGCAGGTCGTGGAACCGGAACGAGGCGATCCCGTCCTCGATCAACTCATCCATCAGCGGACGCCAGGCCCGGGTGTAGAAGTCCGAGTTGTGCACCGGCCGGCCAGTTGGCGAGACGAACACGAAGTCGTTCGCGGCCTTGCCCTCGATCAGCTTCTCCAGGATCCTCGCCATGCACGACGAGATCGAGACCGTACGCCTCGACTTCGGCGTCTTGGGGTTACCGAGGTAGTGCTCACGCATCGTGTGCTTGTCGCGGATCTGCTTCTTCAGCCACGATGGGACCTCGGTCTCACCGTTCTCCCCCACGCGCTTCCACGCCTTGTTCACCCGGATCGTCCGGTTGCGCAAGTCGATGTCACTGACCCAGAGCGCGGTGACCTCGCCGAAGCGAAGGCCAGTCCCGGCGGTGAGCCGGATCAGGTCAGCGGCGGCGTACGAGTAGCCATCGGCCTTAGCCACCACAGCTGCGAACTCATCCTCCGACAGGAACCGTAACTCCGCCTGGGACTGCTTGACGCGTCGGCGCTTGGGCGCCGTGCGAGCACACGGATTGGTCGTAAGGAAGCCCTGCTCTACTGCGTAGTTGAAGATCCCGTACATCAAGCCGTGGTAGTTGGCCTTCGTCTTCAGTGCACGGTCCCAGTCGATCAGCCACGCCTTGATGTCCTGTTCCCCGATCGTGGCCACCGACCGCGCGAACGGGGAAGCCCCGCGGATCTCGGTCCTCCCTAAGGTCCGGACCTGCGACAGGTACTTCTTGCGCTGCCCCGGCGTTATGTCGACGATCTGCCGTACGTACTCCTCCCCCATCACTGGGAACGTCGGTGGTTCCTCGAGTGGATCACCACCGCCTGGACGTACGAACCCCTCGCCCTTCACCCAGCCGTCCGGCCAACGCTCTCCCGCCGCCTCGACCATCTTCTTGAAACCCTCGGCGCGAGCCACGTTCTGCTCATCGCTCCCCGCACTGAACGTCTCGGTCTGCCGGTCCCCACTACCGCCGCCGAGCCTCCAGGCGACGTACGCCGAGACTCCTCCCGCGCTGCGCTTCCGCGTTTCGATCCATGCCATGTCAGACACCTCCACCAAATAGGTGCAGGTCTGTGCCCGACCATCGGGCAGATCCCCGTACGCAACGGGGTGTAACGGTGTTCTACCGCCCTACGATTCACGCTCAGAATGCAAGATGGACCATCTGACCTCGGGGTTTAGACCGGTTCAAGTCCCCCCTCGCGCACAGAGAGAAACCCCAGGGAGACCTGGGGTTTCTCGCATTTCATCCGCACTCAGTCGGCCTGAGCCGGACGGCCGTCACGTGTTGCCGTGACGATGCCGACCGCCACGCATGCCGCCAGGCCGAGCACCACCAGCCGCGCAGCAGAGACCTCGTCTTCACCGGCGGCGAGGAGGTTGCCCGCCAGCGCCGAGCTCAGGGTGTAGGCGATGAGCTGGGTGGTGCTGATCGCCGCGGCGGCCTTGGCGCCCTCGGCACCGTCCGGAGCGCTGCGCATCGCAGCGACCGAGAGGTGCGGGAAGGCGATGCCGATGCCGACACCGGCGAGAAACAGCAGCGCAGCCCAGAGCAGGACGGTCGCCGTCGTGGCGTCCTGTTGCTGGGTGAGGCCGTAGGCGACGAGCGAAGCCGTCACCACCCAGGGCGAGATTCGGATCAGCTGCCTCACTGCGGCTTCGCTGGTCCCAGCGCTCACCATCTGGGCCACCGTCCACCCGACCGACAGGACTGCGCCGAGGAAGCCGGCCCACAGAGGGGTGAGGGACGCGAGCTGTTGGCCGAACAACGGGACGAAGTTCTCCGTCATCACGCCGGCGCTCAGTGCGGCGACGGTCAGGTACACCCACTTGAGCCGACTGCCACGGGCGTACGCCAACCGGGGCAGCACCCCGGCGACGGCACGGGCGTCGACGATCAGGAACGCGACGATCGCAGCCAGACCGCTGGCGACAAGGGCGACAGCCGCCGGCCCCGAGGTGGTGACGCTGAGGCTGAGCAGGCCCGCCGCGACCCCCAGGCATCCGATCGGCGCCACGGGGAGTGGCTGTTGCACCGCCCCAGCGGGCGTCGGCTGGTCGACGAGAACGCGCCCAGCGAGGACTCCCAGCAGTACAGAGACTCCCGCCAGCACCGCGAAGGCGCCGCGCCACGCGCCGACCTCGGCGAAGGTTCCCCCGAGCGCCGGCCCCAGCAGTGCACCGACCGCGAACATCGCGGACACGAGGCTGGCCGCGTGGGACCACGCGCCGGGAGGAAGAGTCGAGCGGATGACCGCGAATCCCAGGCCGATCAGCAGACCAGCACCAGCACCTTGGAGCGCACGCCCGCCCACGAAGACCAGCATCGAGGGGCTCAGGGAGCTGACGAGCGTGCCGACTCCGAACAGGGCGAAAGCGACCACGTACGAGCGACGCGCGCCGAACCGGTCGAGTGAGCGGCTCACCAGCATGGTCGCGACTACGGCAACGATGAGATAGCCCGTCGCCGCCCAGGCGTAGTAGCGCCGGCCCCCGATCGCCTCGACGACCGACGGCATCAACGCCGCGGTGAAGTAGAGGTTCATGGCGTACAAGGCAACGCCGCCCGCGAGCACGGTGACGATGCCGATGGTGTCCCGGTGCGCCAGCGACGCCCAGCCGGACCGTTCCCCGTCGTTGCGAACGCCAGGGTCTGTCTGAGGATCAGATGTCATGCGGCGACGCTAGAAGTTGAACTAAACTTCAAGTCAAATGGCTGATGAGCATCTGAGACCGACGACACTGCTCACCATCGGCGAGCTCGCCGCGCGTGCAGGGATCGCGACCAGCGCCGTGCGCTTCTACGACAAGCAGGGCCTGCTGACGTCCGTACGGACTGCCGGCAACCAGCGGCGCTATCCTCGGCACACCCTTCGCCGTCTGAGCATCGTGCTCGCTGCACGTCGCTTCGGGATTCCGCTCGAGGAGGTCGCCGAGCTCTTCGAGGCACTACCCAGCGACCGGATGCCGAGCCGGCGCGACTGGGCTCGTATCGCTCGCCTGTGGCATGCCCGCTTGGAAGCCCGGCGCCGGGAGATCGAGCAGCTCGAGTCCGAGCTGACGGGCTGCCTCGGTTGCGGCTGCCTCTCGCTGAGCACCTGCACGGTGCTGAACCCGGGCGATGTCCTGGGCGCTGCCGGCACCGGGCCGCTGAGGCTCGGGTGGACCGACGATCCGAAGTGAGGCGACCGTAGGCCGGTCACCGGCTCTTTGTGAAGGACTCGGAGATGCGTACGAATCAGCTCTTGTTGTCGGCGAGGAGCAGTGTGCCGCCGAGCCCGATCATCATGCCGCCACCGGCGCCGCGGACGGTGGCCAGGCGCCGCGGCGAACGTTCGAACCAGGCGCGTGCCGAACCCGCAACGAGTGCCCACACCGCGTCGCAGGCGAAGGCGATGGCCGTGAAGACCAGCCCGAGCACCATCATCTGCAGCGGCACCGCGCCGGCGTGGAAGTCGACGAACTGCGGGAGCGCGGCCACGAAGAACACGATCGTCTTGGGGTTGGTCGCGCCGACGATGAATCCCTGCCTCAGCACCGTCGCTGACGACACCTCGCGCGGGGCGATCTCGGTCGCGTCGCCCAGCCCGTCCCTTCGGTGCCGGATCGCCTGCACGCCCAGCCAGGCCAGATAGGACGCACCGAGGACTTTGACCACCGTGAACAGCGCGACGGACTCGGCCACGAGTGAGCCGACGCCCAATGCGACGGCGGTGATCGGGATCAGACCGCCGAGCTCGTTGCCGAGCACGCTCCACAACCCGCCCCGGCGTCCCAGGGACAGCGACCGGCCGATGACGAACAGCACGCTCGGCCCCGGGATGGCGATCAGGATCAGCGAGGCGAGCGTGAACGCGAGAAGGGCTTCGACGGTGGGCACGCACCGAACCTAATCCGTGGCGCCCTGCTGAGCCACAGATTTCCCTCCGGCGACATCGTCTGACCGAGCATCCACCTTCGAGCCGCGCGCGGCGGGCGCGCTCGGGGTCGCCTCACGGGTGGGTGCGGACCTGGTCGCTCGGCGCCGCGTCGAGTACGTCGGGACGACCCGGCGACGTCCAGGCGGGAGCACTGCCGTGCAAGGCGTCGAGACGCTCGAGGCGGGTCTTGGTCTCCGGGTCACCGGGCATGAGGACGATGAGCCGAGTGCGTCGGGAGTCGTCGAGCCACATGCCTTGGAAGACGATGTTCAGCGGACCTGCTGTGGGCGAGAGGTAGCGGCGGTGCTGGGTGCGCTCGCCGGCGACGCGGTACTCCTGCCAGAGACGTACGAACTCCGGTGAGCGCGCGCGCAACCTGGCCACCACGTCACACCACCGCTGGTCGTCGCGCATCTCCGGCTCGCGTCCGCGGATGCGAGCGACGAGGTCGCCGAGCACCACTTCGTCCTCTACGACGGAGCTGCGCCAGGCCGGATGGGTGAAGAACAGCCACACGCAGTTGCGCTCCTCCTCCGGGAGAGCGTCGAGGTCGTCGAAGAGGTAGCGGTAGGTGCGGTTGGCCGCGGGCAGGTCGAAGGTCGCGGTCTGCAGGACAGCCGGATAGGGCAGCAGACGCTCCAGCAGCATGCCGTGCTCCGGGCGTACCTCGAAGGGAGCCTGCGGCGCAGGCGTCAGCGGGCGGCCCGCGAGTGCACGCAGGTGGCGATGCTCGACCGGATCCAGCCGGAGCACCCGCGCGACGGCGTCGAGAACCTGGTCGGAGACGTTGCGGGCCCTCCCCTGCTCGAGCCAGGTGTACCAGGTCACTCCGACGCCGGCGAGCTGGGCGACCTCCTCACGGCGCAGCCCAGGCGTACGTCGCCGACCCGACGAGGGCAGGCCGACCTCGGCGGGGGTGAGGCGTCCTCGACGGTCGCGGAGGAAGTCACCAAGCCGTCGGTCCCGGTCCGGTTGTGCAGACATGCTCCCATCTTGCGTCCTACGCCGTCGCGGTGCCAGGTGGTGCCAGTACCAGTATCGATGCGCTCCTGGTACCACCATCGACGGCGCCGCAGAGTCGGCTCATGACCTCAGTGACATCTCCCGCTCCTGGCGTCGACCGGGTGAACCTCGGCGCGCCGCTCACGATGTGGGGACTGATCGTCCTCCTCGCCTCGTTCCTCCCGGTCAACATGACCTTCGGCGCGATGAACCTGCTCGCTCCGGCGATCGGCAGCGACCTGCAGGCCTCGCCCGCGGAGCAGCAGCTCGTGCTCTCGGGCTACACCGCCACGTTCACCGCCTCGCTCGTCATCGCCGGCCGGCTGGGTGATCGTTTCGGGCGCCGCCGCGTACTGGGCTCCGGGCTGGCCGGGTTCGCCGTGGTCTGCGCGGCGTCCACGATCGCTCCCAGCACGGGCGTTCTCATCGTGCTCCGGTGCCTCCTCGGCCTCGGGGCCGGGCTGGTCATGCCACAGATCCTGGCGACCATCCACGCGACGGCGAGCCCGAGGCTGCGTACGTTCGGCGTAGCCGGATTCGCCGTCGTCGGCGCGCTCAGCACGATCGTCGGCCAGCTGACCGCCGGGGCGACGGGCGCCGTCTTGGACACTCACCTTGCGTGGCGGGTCGCACAGCTCGTCATCGCCGGCGTCGCACTCGTCACGTTGAGCCTGCTCAGGTCGGTGCCGCCCTCGCACAGCGAGGCCCCGCTGGACCTCGACGTCACCGGGGGCATCACGATCGGAGCCGGCCTCCTGCTGGTGATCTTCCCGCTGACCCTGGGGCCGGCGCTGGGCTGGCCGCTCTGGTCGGTCGCCGCGCTCGCCGTCGGCCTGGGATGTGGAGCGCTGTTCTGGGGGCTGCAGCACCGGGCCGAGGCCCAGGGCCGGTTGCCGTCGATCCCGCCCAGCCTGATGCGCTCCCCCGCGATGAGCCGCGGGGCGGTCATGGTCCTGGTGTTCTCGATCAGCTACGGCGCGTTCCTCTTCACCTTCTCCGGCTTCGCCCAGCACGACCTCGGCCTCACCGCCCCGGGGGCCGCTCTGCTGGTCCTCCCCTTCGGCCTGTCGTTCCTGGTGACCTCGATCGCCGTGCCCCGTATCGCCCGCATCCTCGGGTCGTCGACCATGACCCTCGCCGGCGTCGCACAGGCCGGCGTGCTCGTCGCCATCGCCATCATGATCGGCACCGGCAACGCCGACCCCTGGGCCCTGCAGCCGCTGCTGGTTCTGCTCGGCATCGCCCAAGCCGTCATGTACGGCCCGCTGGTCGGCGCCATCGTCGCCGGAACCCCGACCTGGGCCGCCGGTCTGGCCGGCGGGATCGTCGCCGCCGCGATGCAGCTGGGACTCACCCTCGGCGTCGCCCTCCTGGGCGGTCTCGGCACGACCAACGGCGCCAGCGGCGTCACCATCGTCATCGCGATCCAGGCACTCCTGGCCATCTCCTTCGCATACCTGGCGGCGTCGGTCACCCGTTCATCGACACGCCGGTGCCGAGTCACCTCGGACAGCAACCGGCCGTCGACCTCCGGCCAGGACCGCTAGCCCGGTAGGCGCACGTGCACGACCAGTCCGCCGCCAGCTCGTGGCTGGGCGGTGACCGAGCCGTCGTGGGCTCGCGCGATGGCCTCGACGATCGAGAGGCCGAGCCCCACGCCGCGGTCCACGGCGACGCGGTCGTGGTCGAGGCGGCGGAACGGCTGGAACAGCTCCGCGACCTGGTACGTCGCGACCTCGGGACCCGTGTTGGTGACGACGACCTCGGCGTGGCCGTCGACACCCAGGCACCGTGCCTCCACCCACCCGCCGGAGACGTTGTGACGGATGCCGTTCTCCACCAGGTTGGCGACCAGGCGCTCGAGCAGGATGGCGTCGCCGGAGGTGGGTGTCTCGACGGCATCCAGGCGGACCTCCACGCCCGCCGCCGCGGCTTCCGGAGCGCTGAGGTCGGCGACGTGCTCGACGATGTCGGCGAGATCGAGGGGCTGGCGGTCGATCGGCTCGTTCTCGGCGCCGGCGAGGTCGAGCAGGCCGGAGATGAGCGCCTCGTGGCGGGCGTTGAGGGCCAGCAGATCGCCACCGAGCGTCCGCAGGTCCTCCGAGGCGTCCGGCCGGTGCATCGCCAGCTCGACCATCGCGCGACCGACCGTGAGCGGCGTACGCAGCTCGTGGGACGCGTTGGCCACGAACCGGCGCTGGCCGGCGAAGGACCGGTCCAGCCGGCCGACCATGGCGTCGAACGCGTCGGCCAGCTCCTTGACCTCGTCGTCAGGTCCTTCCAGCTCGATCCGCTCTCGCAGGCCCATGTCGGCGGCGGCGGGGGCCGCGGAGATCCGGTGGGCGGTGGCGGTGACCGTGTGGAGCGGGGCCAGCACCCGGCCCGAGATGAACCACCCGAGCACGCCGGCGATGCCCAGCACGACCACCAGCGCGATCGCGCCCTGGATCAGCAGCGACTCCGCGGCCGCGCTCTGCAGCGCTTCGCGCTGGGCGAGCATCCACTCCCGCGCCTGCGGCCCGGTGAGGACATCGCCGTTCTGGGTCTCCACATAGCTGGAGTCGAGCAGGCGCTGGATCGCGTCTCCGTCCTCGGCACCGGGATCCGTCAGCCGGGTTCCCCTCAGGATCACCGAGCTTCCGGAGCCGAGCTGGTTGACGAAGAGGCCGTAGGTCACCGCCAGCAGCAACCCGCCGGCGAGCACGAAGAGACCTGAGTAGGTGAGGGTGAGCCGGGCTCGCAGGCTCAGTCGGTTGGGCAGGATCCTCATCGGAGGCGGTACCCCACCCCCGTGACGGTCTCCACCAACGGCGGGTCCCCGAGCTTGCGGCGCAGCTTGTGCAGGGTGACCCGCACGGCGTTGGTGAACGGGTCGGCGTACTCGTCCCACACCTTCTCCAGCAGATGCTCGGCGGAGACCGGCGCGCCATCGGCCATCATCAGCTCGGCCAGGACGCCGAACTCCTTGCGTGCGAGCGGGATGTAGCGGCCGCCGCGGAACACCTCCCGGCGGCTGGGATCCAGGGTCAGGTCTCCGTGGCGCAGCACCGGCGGCACCGCCTGGCGCGAGCGCCGCCCGAGGGC
>NZ_JBHVKN010000176.1:0-10672 GCF_042798075.1 Nocardioides sp. NPDC057772 | reverse complement strand
ACGCAGCGCAGTGAGGAGCGCCAGCGACGAACGAAGCGGAGGAAGACGAGGATCAAGCGGAGGCGCTCGCGAATTGCGAAGCAATCGCCAACAACCCAGCGCCGGAGCGCTCCTCGTCTGGACGCAGCGCAGTGAGGAGCGCCAGCGACGAACGAAGCGGAGGAAGACGAGGATCAAGCGGAGGCGCTCGCGAATTGCGAAGCAATCGCCAACAACACAGCCCGGCCGCCCTGGGCTCGAGGTCACGACCGCGGGGGGATGATCGCGACCTCGAGTCCGGGACGGCCGGGCTCTGAGTCTGCGTGCCACCAGGGCCGCAACAGATGGGGGAGCTGATGCGGCGACCTGGTGGTCACTCAGTGGTGCAGGCCGAGGTGAACCTCGGCCCGTGAGATCACTATCTCATCATCTGCGGCCAGTGGTTGCGGTCGCGGACGGACTGTTTACGTACTGTAAACAGGTAACCTGCGTATCAGTTGACCTATTACGCGGGCTATACAGCGCTCCCACAGAAAATCCGGTATGCATTTGGATGTACCTTGAGGGTGGGGGGGTGACCATGTCCGAACGCGAAGGCGTCCTCGAGCGCGTGGTCGACGAGGTCGCCGGCTACGTCGGTGCGGGCCTGAGCGTCCACCTGGTCGGCCCCCGAGGATCCGGACGCAGCGAACTGTGTGCCCTGGTCGCCGACCGTCTCGAGGACGAGGGCATGCCGGTGCTCCAGCTCTGTGGCCACCTTGCCTGGCAGAACGAGCCGTTCGCCGCGCTGACCGCGGCCGGCATCGGCGCCACGACACCGCCCGGGCCGCGGCGAACGATCGGCGAGATGACCACGGCGCTGAGCAAGCAGATCAGCACCGGCACGGTCCTGGTGATCGACGACGCCGACGCGCTCGACACCTACTCGGTCGGCGCCCTGCGCAACATCCACCGGCAACGACGTCTCCTGGCGGTGACCAGCAGCCGCCACCAGCATCCGGTCGCTGAGAACACCCTGATGCTCGGTATCGCCCCGTCGGTCCAGGTGCGGTCCCCCGCGCTCGAGGTCGACGAGGTGCACGAGGTGTGCCGGGAGATCCTCGGCGGCCCGGTGGAGGCCGGGTCGCTGGCCCGGATCACGATGGCGACCGGCGGACTGATCGGCCTGGTCCGGGCGATCGCCACCGTCGGGCCACGAGCGGGGGTGCTGGAGCAGCTCGACGGGCTGTGGCGGCTGCCGCGGCGTACGGGCTGGGCGCCTGAGCTGGCCTCGGCCGTCGAGCCGCTCGTCGCCGGGCTCGACCAGAACGCCTGGGACGGCGCGACCGCGCTCGCGGTGACAGGGCCGGTGCCATTGGACGAGGCCGAAAAGCTGCTCGATCGCCATGTGCTCGACGCGCTCTTCGCCCACGGCCTGGCGCGCCACAGCGAGGACGGTCCGGGCAGCGGCGTCGTGGGCCTCTACCCGCCCCTCATCGGCGACTACCTGATCACCGAAGGCTCGGCGTTCGGGCTGGTCATTGCTCGCAACCACCTGGCGTCCGAGCAGCGACTCCTCGACTACGCCACCCATCGACCCCGCGGTGCCGACGCCGCCCTCCTCCACCAGCGCTCGCTGCGGCAGATGGCCGACGAGGTCGCCCGCGCGCGCCGCTCCTGGACCGAGATGCCCTCGCCCGAGACCGCGCTGCCGCTGCTCGTCGCGCTCCGCAACACGGCCGCTCCTCGTGACCAGATCGACGAGGTCGAGCGGCGCACCCCGCTGACCGACACCCAGGAGTCGGCCTGGATGCTGGCCTGGTTCGCCAGCTGGAAGGCGGTCGAGCTGGGTGACCTGAAGGCTGCCAAGGACGTCCTCGACGACGGGCTGAAGCGACTGCCCGCGTTCGCCGCGACGCTCGAGGCCTCCCGGGCCCACCTGCAGTTCCAGACCGAGTACGTCCCGGACCTCCCCACGGTCGAGCCCGACCCGCGCGACGTGGTCGGGCCGGAGATGCTCGCGGTCGTCGCCGCCGAGCGCCTCCTCTCTGCCGGCATGGTCGAGCAGGCGCGCAACCTGCTGGAGAGCCAGCAGCCGCAGCACCCGCTCACCGCCGGGCTGCACGCCTTCCTCGTCGGGCTGGCCGACATGCTCGGCGGTGATCTCGACCGTGGCATCGACTTCGCTCGCGAGCAGCTCGAGGCGGCCAACCAAAGCTCGAGCGCCATGCTGATCCAGGCCCACGCCTATCTCTGCGTGCTCGGGCTGAGCATCGCCGGCCGGCTGACCGAGGCGAGCCAGGCAGCGTTCCAGAGCCTCTCCTCCTCGAGCGTCGCCGCCTATCGCGACGTCGCCCACACCGGCATCCTGACTCTCGGGGCCGAGATCGCGATGGCGCAGGGCCGCCCGGAGTACGCCCGTAGCCTCGCCTCCCAGATCGGTGGCGCGAAGGTGGCCTTCGGGCCGTGGCCGGGGATGGTGGCCAGCATCATGGCGCCGGCCAGTGGCCGGATGCCCAGTCTCAAGGAGCTGTGTGAGCTCGTCGGCCAGCGGCTGGACGCCGGCTACGTCACCGGCGGCATCTTCCTCGCCGTGGAGGCCGTCGAGCGCGGCGCCAACGAGAACAAGCACATCACCCGGGCCGCCGGCCTCGCCGCAGGCACCGAGAGTCCGCTGCTGCAGGGCATGGGCGCGTACGCAGCCGCCACCGCTGCCGGCGACGTCGACGCGCTCCGCGAGGCGATCGTGATCCTCGCCGATGCGGGCGCCCTCGTGTTCGTGACCAGGGCCGCCATCTCGCTGGCGATCCTGCAGCGTGAGGCCGGCGACCTCGCCGAGGCCGCCGAGACGCTCGATCTCGCGTGGGAACGCTCCGAGATCTCCGGAAGTCGAGCCGGACTGTTCCGTCGCGCAGCGGCCCACATCGGGCTCTCCGGGCGGGAGAGCGAGGTGCTCCGGCTGCTGCCCGACGGTCCCACCACCGCCTCGTTGGCCGCGGACCTCGAGATGAGCACCCGCACCGTCGAGACCCATCTGCACAACATCAGCCGCAAGACGGGGGTCTCCGGCCGCGAGGACCTCGCCCGGGTGGCCACCACCTGGCTCCGGCCGGCGCCGGACGGCGACTACTCCCGCGATCTCTCGGGCGTCAGGCACTTCACCAGCGGCTCGTAGAGCTCCTTGCTGGCCTTCTGGTCGGCCTCCGACAGGTCATCCGGGCTGATCTTCGAGACGTCCTCGGCCTCGACCAGCAGCCGCACCGCCTCGTCGGAGAGGTCCGACTCGTAGTAGGTCTTCGCCAGGCACGCGGACTGGTCCTCGGTGACCTGGTCGCCGCTGCTCTTGGCGATCTGCCCCTCGATGTCCGCGACGCTGGGACGATCGCTGCCCCTGCTGCTGTCCTGGCCACCGCCGCAGGCGGCCAGCGAGAACAGCGCGAGCAGAGAGGCCGCGGCCAGAGCCGACCGGCGATGACTGCCTCGGGCTCCGATTCGGCGCATGTGGGGGTACGCGATCATGACCACGCATCATGGCCCACGACACCCTCCCCCGGCCAGAGGGGAGGGTGTCCGCAGCCTCAGGAGCTGGTCAGGAAGAAGAGCAGGTCCTGGCGGGTGAGCACACCGACCGGCTTGCCGTCCTCGTGCACCAGCAGCGCGTCGGAGTCGCCCAGGGTGTGGGCGGCGTCGTGAGCGTCCGCACCGGAGCCGATAGAGGGCAGCGGCGGCGACATGTGCTCCTCGACGGAGTCGGTGAGCTTGGCCTTGCCCGTGAACAGGGCCTCCAGCAGGGTGCGCTCCGAGACCGAGCCCGCGACCTCGGCGGCCACGATCGGCGGCTCGGCACGCACCACCGGCATCTGCGAGACGCCGTACTCCTGAAGGATGTGCACCGCCTCGGCGATCGTCTCGCCCGGGTGGGTGTGGACGAGGTCGGGCAGCCGGCCGGACTTGCCGCGCAGCACGTCGCCGACGGTCTGCTTGGCCGCCTCGCCGATCGCGAAGCCGTACTGCGCCAGCCACTCGTCGTTGAACACCTTGGTCAGGTAGCCGCGCCCGGAGTCGGGCAGCAGCACGACGATCACGGCGTTCTCCCCCTCCGGGGTGCCGGCCAGCTCCGCGGCGAGCTGCTTGGTGGCGTACGCAGCCATGCCGGCGCTGCCGCCGACGAGCAGCTGCTCCTCGCGGGCGAGCCGGCGGGTGTAAGCGAAGGAGTCGGCGTCGGAGACCTCGATGATCCGGTCGGCCACGCCGCGGTCGTAGGTGTCCGGCCAGAAGTCCTCGCCGACGCCCTCGACCAGGTAGGGGCGACCGGATCCGCCGGAGTAGACGCTCCCGGCGGGGTCGGCGCCGATGATCTGGACGTCCGGGTTCTGCTCCTTGAGGTAGCGGCCGATCCCGGAGATCGTGCCGCCGGTGCCGACGCCGGCCACGAAGTGGGTGATCTTGCCCTCGGTCTGGCGCCAGATCTCGGGGCCGGTCTCCTCGTAGTGGGAGCGCGGGTTGTTGGGGTTGGCGTACTGGTTCGGCTTCCAGGCGCCCGGCTGCGAGGCGAGCCGGTCGGAGACGTTGTAGTAGGAGTCAGGGTGCTCCGGCGGCACGGCCGTGGGCGCGACGACGACCTCGGCGCCGTAGGCCTTCAGCACGTTGCGCTTGTCCTCGCTGACCTTGTCGGGGCAGACGAAGATGCACTTGTAGCCCTTCTGCTGGGCCACCATGGCGAGGCCGACACCGGTGTTGCCGGAGGTGGGCTCGACGATCGTCCCGCCGGGCTTCAGCTCACCGGAGGCCTCGGCCGCCTCGATCATCCGGGTGGCGATGCGGTCCTTCACCGAACCACCCGGGTTGAGGTATTCCACCTTGGCCAGAACCAGCGGCCCCTCCCCCGGTTTCGAGGCTCCGGCGCCGTCCAGCGCACGCCCGAGCCGGACGAGCGGAGTGTTGCCGATAAGGTCGAGAAGCGAGTCCACGTACTCCATGGCCACAGCGTATGTCCACTAGGTGAGATCCCCTATATCCCGATACTGAGTGCCCGGTAATGGGCCGAAGACTTTAGAGTGTCCCCGTGGCGAAGAAGAGTCTGGCACGCAAGACCGCGTACGCCGGCGGGGGTGTTCTGGCCGCGACGGCCGCGTTCGCCGGGGTCCTCGTCGCGGAGGCAGCGCTTGCCGTCCGGGCGACCCACCAGGTCAAGATGCCGGTGGCACCGTCCCCGACGGGATGGTACGGAGCACGTCAGCCGGGACGACCGATCAGCATCGCCCTGCTCGGTGACTCGAGCGCTGCGGGCTATGGGATGACCGAGGTCGAGGACACCCCTGGTGCCGTCCTCGCCTCCGGAGTCTCCGAGAAGGCGCATCGACCGGTGCGCCTGCACGACCTCTCCGAGATCGGCGCGAAGTCCTCCGACCTGCACCCGCAGGTCGAGAAGGCGATCGCCGCCGACGCCGACATCGCGGTGATCCTGGTCGGCTCCAACGACGTGATCCGCCGGGTGCGCCCGCGGGTCGCGGTGAGCCACCTCGCCCAGGCCGTCATCCGGCTCCAGGAGGCGGGAGTCAAGGTGCTCGTCGGCACCGTCCCCGACCTCAGCACCGCCACCCCGATCCTGCCGCCGCTGCGGTCGATCATGCGGGCCTGGTCGATCCGCATCGCCGCCGGGCAGATCTTCCACGTCATCCGAGCCGGTGGCCACACGGTGTCCTTGGGCGACGTCCTCGGCCCGGCCTTCAAGGCCACCCCGGCGTTCTGGTTCGGCGCCGACCTGTTCCACCCCTCCGCTGCCGGCTACCACGCCCTCGGTGAGGTGCTGGTCCCACCGACGCTCTCGGTCCTGGGCCTCGTCGGCGACGAGAGCGCCATCTTGGAGACCTACAACGGCAAGCACGTGATGCCGCTCGCCGCTGCCTCCCTGCGCGCGGTCATCCGGCCAGGGACCGAGATCGATCCGGCTCCCCGCCCCCGTGGACGCTTCGGACGCAACTGGGCCCGCGCGCGGTCCTTCGAGAACGATCAGCGCACGCCTCACCGCGTCGAGCGTCCCTCGGAGACTCCTCCGCTCGCGGAGCGGCAGGCCGCTCAGCGCTGAAGCGCAAACACAAGAGCTGCCCGCCTCCTATACGGAGGGGGCAGCTCTTTCCTGTCGCTTGGTCTCGACACGCTTCGCGGGTTCGCCTCGCTCACCCGCTGCGCTCGATCAATCCTGCTGGAAGATCGCCAGGAGGCGGAGCAGGTTGGTGTAGATCCAGACGAGGCTGACGGTCAGACCGAAGACGGCGCGCCAGGACTCACGCTCAGGAAGCTGGGCGCGGATGCCCTGCTCGATCTGGTCGAAGTCGAGGATCAGCATGAAGACACCGAGCGCGAGGCCGGCGATGGCCGTGATCATGCCCAGCGTGCCGAGGCCGAAGAGGCCGAAGCTGGCGCCGAACATGCCGAGCACGAGCTCCATCAGGCTCAGGCCCACCATGCCGAACATGGCGGCGATCACGAAGGTGCGGAACTTGTTGCCGACCTTGATGTTGAAGAACTTGTAGGCAGCCAGCGTGCCCGCGAACGCCGCGAAGGTGCCGATCACGGCCTGGACGACGATGCCACCACCGATCATGGCGTCGAAGGTCTTGCTCAGCGCGCCCAGGGCGATGCCCTCGGCAACGGCGAAGGCGAGAACCAGCGCCGGGCTGACCACTCGCTTGAACGAGTTGACCAGGGACAGGATGAACGCGGCACCGGCACCGAGGGTCGCGGCCAGGTAGAGCGGCGCGAGGTTGGCGGTCGAGTCGATCGCCGGGGTCATCACCCAGGTCGCGATGGCGGCGAGGAAGACGACACCGAGCGTGATCGCGCCCTTCTGCACCACCGAGTCGATCGTCATGGGGGCGCCCGTGGTGGGAGCCTGGGGGGCGCCGGTCGACCACTGGCTCGGGTCCTGCCCGTAGCCGGCGTACGGAGCGCCGTTGCCACCGTAGGTCACGTTGCCGTAGGCGTTGTGCGACGGCTGCCCGAAGCCCTCTGCCCTACGGAACACCGGGTTGTTGCTCTGCATGGTTTGGTCTCTCCTCGAAAGGCCTGACGAGCGCCGGTCGGCGCCGTGTCGTGGTGCCAGTGTAGGCACGCTATACCTCAGTCAACGAGGGAGGCCGCGAACTCGTTCCCGGCCGAGAGCAATCGGCACAGAGCAATCGGCGCAGAGCAATCGGCGCAGAGCAATCGGCGCAGAGGGATCGGACACACGTACGACGTCGGGATCAACGTGACGCGACCAACGACCTGAGTGCGGCCGTGAGCCCAGCCGCCGAGGACGTCGCCGCCGGGTCGATCAGCCACTGCAGCGCGGTGCCGTTGATGATCGCCAGCACGAGGGAGCCGAGCTGACGCCCGGCCTCGTCGACGCCGTCCGGCTCGATGCCGAGCAGCATCGCCGCGACGCTCCGGCGCGCCTCTTCGTAGGTCTCCGCGAGCTGCTCACGCACCTCCGGCACGAACTCGGCCTCGGCGAACGCCTGCACGCTCGCCACGATCATGGCGCGATGCTGCGCCGATCCCGTGAGAAAGCCGGCGAGGAAACTCTCCAGCCGCTCGATCGGGTCTCCGATCACCGAGGCCACCTCGGCCTGATCGATCGCGCTGCCCCACTCGTCGAAAGACTCCAGGATCGCTGCGTTGAGCAGCGCCTCCTTGGAGCCGAAGTGGTAGCCGATGGCCGCGAGGTTCGCTCCCGAGGCGGCGGTGATGTCGCGGGCGGTCGTGCGCGAGTAGCCCTTCTCGATGATGCACTGCTTCGCCCCGGCGAGGAGATCCTGGCGCTGACCCATGAGCCCCACCCTAGCCGTCCGTTCAGACGTACGTCTTGTACATATGTATTAGACATATGTACAGTTCCGGCATGACGACCACCCCACCTCCTCGCGCGACCGCGCGAGACTGGCTCGGCATGACCGTGCTGGTGCTCCCTGCCCTGCTCGCCTCGATGGACCTGTCGGTGCTGTTCATCGCCTCGCCCTGGATCAGCGCCGAGCTCGCACCCACCGCCAGCCAGCACCTGTGGGTCATGGACATCTATGGGTTCATGATGGCCGGGCTGCTCATCACCATGGGGAGCGTCGGCGACCGCATCGGGCGGCGCAGACTGCTCATGGTCGGCGCGGTCGCGTTCGGCACGGCGTCGGTGCTCGCCGCGTCCGCCTCCGACGCGGAGACGCTCATCGCCGCCCGAGCGCTCCTCGGTCTCGGCGGCGCGACCCTCGCCCCGTCGACCCTCTCGCTCATCCGGGGGATGTTCCTCGACGAGGACCAGCGCCGCACAGCCGTGGGTATCTGGACGGGCGCGTTCACCGGAGGCATCGCGGTCGGCCCGATCGTCGGAGGCTTCCTGCTGGAGCACTTCCACTGGGGATCGGTGTTCCTCATCAACGTGCCCGTCATGGTCCTGCTGCTCATCGCCGCCCCGATCATCATCAGCGAGTCGCGCGATCCCGAGCCGGGCCCGTTCGACCTGCTCGGTGCCCTCCTTTCGCTCGCGGCGGTCCTGCCGGTCATCTACGGCGTGAAGAAGGTCGCCGAGAGCGGAGCGACGTGGGGCTCGGTCGCAGCGCTGGTGATCGGCATCGTCTTCGCCGGCGCCTTCGTCCTCAGACAGCGGACCGCGGCCCATCCGATGATCGACGTCCGCCTGTTCGCCCGGCCCGCGTTCAGCGGATCCATCGTCGCCAACGCGATCGTCGTCTTCGCCACCGCCGGCATCGGTCTGCTCGCGGTGACCTTCATGCAGACCGTCCTAGGCCTCGCTCCGCTCGCCGCCGCCCTCTGGATGCTTCCTACGGTGGGCGGCAGCTTCCTCGGCGTCGCCATCGCCTCGGTGCTGGCGCGCACCATCCGCCCCGCGACGCTCGTCACCCTGGGGCTGCTGATCTCCGCCGTCGGCTTCGCCGTCGTCAGCCTGGTGACGTCCGCCTCCTCCGTCGGCCCGCTGATCGCCGCGTACGCCACGCTCACGCTCGGCGTCGGCATGACAGCGACGATCGTCACCTCCCTGGTGCTCACGACCGCTCCCCCGGAGAGAGCCGGGGCGGCATCCGCGCTCGCCGAGACCAGCAGCGAGCTCGGCGGAGCGCTCGGCATCGCCGTCCTCGGCACGCTCGCCGGCACCAGCTACCGCAACGCCATGGCCGCCGCCCCGGTCCCGGGCGCGGGCGAAGCGGGCATGAAAGCCGCCGACACGATCGGCGCGGCGGTCTCCACCGCCCAGGAGCTCCCCCGAGCGATCGCGGAACCACTCCTCCGACAGGCGTTCGACGCCTACACCGATGGCTTCGCCCTGGCGGCCATCCTCGGCGCGGCGGTCCTCGGCATCGCCGCGATCGGGGCAGGGATCACCCTCCGCGGAGTCGCCTCCGAGCAGGTCCCCGAGACGTACGAATAGGGCCGGCCGCCGCGCCGGGACAGGGCCCTCGGCACAGCGAGATGGTGCCCCGGGTGGGACTCGAACCCACATCTGGACGATTTTAAGTCGTCATCCTCTGCCAGTTGGGACACCGGGGCGAACAGCCAGACCTTAGCGTCACAAGTACGTCTGGCGCTGGTGGAGCGCGTGAGCGCCTGCGACCCTGTCGATGAAGAGCAGCCCGTTGGTGTGGTCGATCTCGTGCTGCAGGCAACGCGCCTCGAAGGCGTCGGTGACGATCTCGACGGTCTCCCCGGTGACCGGGAGCTGGCCGCGTACCTTCAGCCGGGAGGCCCGCTTCACGTCACCGGTGAGGTCGGGGACGGACATGCAGCCCTCTCGCGCCTTCTCGTTGCGGCTGGCCTCGACGACCTCGGCGTTGCACAGGACGTACGTCCCGTGGTGGGTCCGCGTCTTGACGTGGGTCGAGACGTCGACGCAGAAGATCCGGGCCGAGACCCCGACCTGGTCGGCGGCCAGGCCGACGCAGCCGGGCGAGACCCGCATGGTGGCGATCAGGTCGGCGGCGAGCTGGACTGTCTCGGGGGCGGCGGGGTCGACGTCCTTGCCGGGCACGGAGAGGACGTGCGCGGGGGCACGTACGACGTCGAGGACCTTGCCCTCGACCCCCAGCTCCGCCTCGGTCCAGGCAGCTACTCGTTCGTTGACAGTCACGCGACCACCTCCGTAGCGCGAGCGCAAGGATACGGACGCGGCCGCGTGTCGACCGGATGGTTCACTCGCTGACGCTCGCTCACAGGTCGTCGGCCTCGATCGGCCGCAGGGTGGCGTCGACGCCGAGCTCCTGGGTGACCCGCTTGATCGACGCCTCGAGCACGGCGACGTCGGCGTCGGTCGGCAGCTCGAGCTCGGCGACGACGACATAGAGGTCGCCGGAGAGACGGGTCGTCAGGTCGGTGATGTTGCCGCCGACGGCGGCGATCTCGGCGGTCACCGTGGAGACGATGCCGGGGCGGTCACCACCGTGGACGGAGAGCACGAAGAGCTGGCCGGCGCCGCCGGGAGCCTGCTCCTCGGGGAGCTCGTAGACGGTGACGGTCAGGGTGCCGTCGGCCGCGATCGGCTCGAGATCGGCCTGGATGGCCTCCGTGGTGGCCTCCCCCGCGCACAGCAGCGTCATCGCGAAGTGACCTCGCAGCCGGGTCATCGTCGAGTCCTCGAGGTTGAGTCCGAGGCCGGCGAGACGGGCGGTGGTGTCGGCGATGATCCCCGGGCGGTCGTGTCCCAGGACGGTGATGGCGTGGATGGTCA